>DASZJY010000069.1:0-4693 GCA_035947635.1 Acidimicrobiales bacterium
CGCTGGTCAGAAGCCCGTCACCTACGGCAGCCCGGATCTCCACCGACGAGGGATCCTGCTTGGAATAGACGTCGTCCCCGCTCGTGCGCATGCGCTCCACGTCGTCGGGGTGGTACAAGCCGTAGATGCGGACGCCAAACCGACCGGGCAGTCCTCCGGCGAATCGCACCACGTCCCCGTAGCGCAGCATCGCCTTGTGCATGGTGCCGAGCACGTCCCGGCGCAGATCGAGCAGGGGGCCGATCAGCGGCCACCCCTTGGGCCCCGGAGGCACAGCGCCTCCCGCTGTCTCCGTCGGCTGGCCCTGAACGTCGCCCGTCACGCGCTCCACCTCCCTGCCAAGGCGACGCTACCGGTAGATCACAGTCTCCCCAACCCTGCGACCCTCCCGACTCGGTCGACGGGAGCGAACACCAGGCAGCCGACCTGGTCATC
The DNA here is from genome assembly GCA_035947635.1 of Acidimicrobiales bacterium. Classification (GTDB taxonomy): domain Bacteria; phylum Actinomycetota; class Acidimicrobiia; order Acidimicrobiales; family AC-14; genus DASZJY01. The sequence goes on from DASZJY010000069.1 coordinate 436, forward strand.
GCGGGCGAGCACCCAGTTGGAGAAAGCGAGCACCTCGCAGCCGGCGAAGCCGCGGGCGGCGGCCACGAGCATCGACGCCCCGTAGAAGAGCAGGGCGGCGTCGCTCGTGACGAGAGGGGGGCGCGTAGTCGGGTGTGAGGTACAGGGCGAAGAAGATGGCGATGTTGACCACGTGGGCCACTGGCCCCGTCGCCCGGATGCGGGTGTACGCACGATGGCTGCCCCACGAGTGCAACGCGAGCACCCCGAGGGGGAACCCGACGAGCCCGAGCAGCCACGGCGCCGGCGGAACTCCCCGGCGAGGTGGCCGTGCCCGACGCTTCCCAGCTCCCGAGGCCGACGATTAGCCGGGCCGCCGTCCCGGCAGGGCCGATGTGTCGCCGCCGAGTCGCCCGTCCGCCGGCGCCATCGGTTTGCGTCGTCCGATCCTCGAGGGGAGGGGCGCTGCTCATGAGCCCGCTCCTCCCTGGAACTGCGCCTCGCCCGGGTGGAGCGGACGGAAGCGCAGGGCGGACCAGACGTCGCTCAACGCCACCTGGCCGATCGGACGCATGCCGTACGCGGCGACGATGGGGCAGACGATGTCGCGGTTGATGTCGCTCTGGTTGCCCTTTGGGTACGCGACCCAGAGCGTCTCCGGCGCGGCCAGGTGGTCGGCCTGGGCGGCGAGAGTCGTCCGAAGCGACTCGGCGTCGTCCGAAGACCACGGCGGTGGTTGCCTCGTCGGGCCGGTGCACGACGCGCGCTCCGGGGGGAAGTGGCCCCAGCAGCTCGAGGCGTTCGGGGTGGGAGGACCACACGCTGGTCTGCGGCTTGATCAGCAGCTTCTCCGCAATCGACTTCGGGCTCATGGTCTGTTCTCCTCGCGACGCTGGTGGGCGTCAGCCGCCCGCGGCTGGTAGGTGAGATTGAGGACGCCGCTGGCGGGCGTCATGGGGTCGACCAGCCTCATAGGCACGGGCTGGCCACCGTCCTCGAAGAGGTGCTTGCCGCTCCCCACCAGCAGCGGGCAGACCATGACGCCCACCTCGTCGAGCAGCCCGTAGAGCAACAGGGAGCGACGAGGGTGATGCTGCCGGTGACCAGGACGTCCTTCCCGGGCTGCGCCCTGAGGTCGCCGATCGCCCCGACGACGTCACCTTGCCGCAGCGTCGAGTTCTGCCACTCGACGGCCTCGAGCGTCGTCGACACGACCACCTTCGGCGCGTTGTTCATGAATGCGGCGGGGCCCCCGCCGTCGAGGTCGTCGGCCACCAGGATGAGGGCGGTCAGGACGATGACGGTGGGGGCGGACCGCCGCAGCCACGGGCAGGCGGCGGCACCGTAGGCTGCGAAGATCGTCCCCAGAACGCCGGGTGGGCGACGAGCAGCGGAAGCCACAGCGCACCGGCGACCGCCATGGCAACAGCAAAGCGGGCGGGCGGCGCCTCCCAGTAGCGCCAGCGGACGGACACGAACGCGTACCAGCCCGCTTCGAGAAGGGCCAGCCCCGCGATCCCGAGCCGCGCTGCCGCCGAAAGCTCGTCGTCGAGGACCGCCGCCACCGTGGCCCCGGCGAGAGTGGCGAGGTAGACGACCTGCCACGCCGCGACCCAGCCACCGCGGTCGAACCGGGTCCGTACCCTGACGCCGGCTCCTTTCGTCACGCCACTTCTCACCTCTGTGGCACAACGCTACGACCGGTGCGCGGCCGGCGGATACCGAGCGGTGGACGCCCCGGCCGAATAGGCCGCCGGTTGCCCGGCGAATAGGACGGCACCCTTGAGGGAAGGGATGCCCGGCGATGCTCAGGACCCGATCGGCGGAAGACGCCCTCGTCAAGCGACTGGTGGGCAAGGGCTCGCGCAAGGGCGGCACCCCCTTCAGCCGGGCCGGCGACATCATGCGGCGACCTCCCAGCTGGGCGGCGGCGGCCGCTGTCCTGGCCGTGTTCGGTCCGCGCGGGCGGCGGGCCGCTCTCCGGGGAAGCGTCTGTTACCTGTCGGCGGCGGTGGCCCACCTCCCGCTCAAGGCCCTGGTGGGTCGGCGCCATCCCCCGGGGGCGGCGTTGCTCGAGCTCGGCCCGGTCACGTCGTCGTTCCCTTCCGGCCACGCCGCCAGCGACCTTTCGTTCGTGTTCGGCGCGGCCCAGGAGCTGCCGTCCGCCTTCGTGCCCCTCGCTTGCGGCTCCCTGGCCGTGCACTGGGCCCTCGTGCGCAGGCGGGCGCACTACCCGAGCGACGTCCTCGTGGGCGGGGCCCTCGGCATCGCCGTGGCGCTGGTGGTCAAGAAGCTGTGGCCGCCGGCGACGACCGCCGCCTCGGCGGGGGACGCCGACCCGCCGTCAGCGGCTGAGACCGCGCATCCCGGGTGACCGCTCGGGGAAGGACAAGGCGAGAGTTGGCGGCCGGCGGACGACCGCAGCGGGCGGGAGACGACAAGGGGAGGCCGATGAGCGGAGCACTGGGACGTGGCACGGGACGGGTGCTGAGGATCATGGTGGCGCTGACCCTCGCGGCCGCGGTCGTGCTGATGGGCCCCAGCGCAGAAGCGGCCCTCGACTCGGGGACGTTCACCACCACCGCGGCGGGGGCGGCCTTCGGCTACGACGTCGAGGGCACCGCCCGCATCATCCGCGGTGGGAACCGGACGGTGGTCATGGTTGTCGTCCGTGGCCTCGAGCCGGGGGCCACCTACGCCGCCCACCTGCACAACCTGCCCTGTGGCAACACCGGCCCCGGCGGCCCGGGTGGCGGGCACTACGCCCACGACCCGCAGGGCCCGCCCCATCCGCCCAACGAGCTCTGGCTCTCCTCCACACCTGACCCGATGGCCGGCATCACCGCCAACCGCCGAGGCGTGGGCGTCGGCCGGGGGATCGCGCCATGGGTCGCACGTCCCGAGGCGCAGGCGGTGCTGATCCACGCCATCCCGCCAGGCGGCTCGACGGCCGGCGGCCCCAAGATCGCCTGCGCCGACCTCGACTGACGCCGGAGCGGCTCGTAGCCGCGACCGGCTGGCCTCTAGGACTACGAAACGCCGACCGCCATGGTCACGAGTCGCAGCCCAGGACCGCCCGTATCCGGGTCGCGTCGGCGACGAGCTCAGCGGCCTCGTCCGTGGTCAGACTGTTCCCCGACTGGGCCTGCACCTCGTTCACGAAGGCGCCGAGGACGTTGCAGGCGGCGCCGGTGTCACCCCTGGCCAAGGCGGCCTGGGCGTTGCGAACCTTCGCGGCGAGGCTCCTGCCCGGGCCCACGCCGTCGACCGCGAGCAACAGGTCGTCCAGCTGGGCGTCCGCGCCGACGACCGTCACCGAGAAGGTGCCGCTGTCGGTGAGCCCGCCGTCGTCGGTCGCCGTGCAGGAGACGACCGTCGTGCCGATGGGGAACGTCGACGCGGAGGCCGAGGAACAAACGATCTCGGGCGAAGGATCGTTGTCGTCGGTGGCGGTCACCGAATAGGTGACGGTTGCACCGGCCGGACTGGTGGCATCGACCGTGATGTCCGCCGGCAGGTCGAGCGACGGTGGCTCGTTGGTGGAGTAGGTGATCACCGCCTTGTAGTCGAGCCCCATCGGTCCCGAGAAGTTGTGAACGACGAAGTCCAGGGTGTTGACTCCGGCGACGAACGGCCCGCTGGCGGTGTAGGACTCGGCCGGGTTCTGGAAGTTCTGGACGATCTCGGCGTCGGGCTGCGCGCCGATCTGAGTCCCGTTGAGCACGATGCGTGCCGCGTTGTCGGTGTGGACCTGCACCGTGATGGAAGCGTCCTGGAAGCCGGCCGGGAGGGTGAACGTGGTGCGGAACAGGGTGGTCCTGAACTGGCGGGACGAGCCGACGCTGGGATCGCTGACGTACTGAGTCCCCGGGATCACGGAGTAGGAGGGGTGAGGTGCGATGATCCGCGCCGGCTGGAACGCCACCCCTCCGTCGAGGCTCATCTGCGTGCCCGGGTCGGCGGTCCCGACAGCTCCGCCGCCACTGACGAGGGTGATGGACTCCGAGCCTGCACCGACCGCGCTGGGGGTGAGGACGACACCTGCACACAACAGAGCCGCCAGCGCGCGGCGTGCCAAACGTCCAGCGGTCCTCATCGGCCCTCCCTGGCCCCTCCGGCCCCTCAGCCGGTCACCGATCAGAGGATCGTAAGAAGAGCCTGATACGCCTTCAAGGGGTGCTACCACCCCTCTCGCCAGAATTTCCGGATACGGAGTGGCCGGCGGGGCGGTGGGCGAGGGGGGGACTTGAACCCCCACGGGGTTTCCCCCACAGGAACC
>DASZJY010000070.1:0-6536 GCA_035947635.1 Acidimicrobiales bacterium
CCAGCACGGCCATGAGGTCGGCCGCCGACATCGACGAGGTGGGGTGGCCCGAGCTCGCATGGCCCGAGCAGCGCACGGAGTCCACCCGCAGCTGCTGGCCGATCTCCTGCCACCGCTCGTGGTCGTTGGTCCCGTCTGTCACCGGTGTGGCCTCCTTGGGGTCACGAGCCCTCGACGGGCCCAATGCTAGGAGCGTGCCGACCCACTTGGGTCAGGCCTGCGGCCCAAACCCTGGCCTGCGACCTTCGCAGAGCTCAGTCGCCCGCAGCGCGGTGGAACGCCACGCTACGGAGCCCGTGGTCAGTCCTCGGGCGGGGCCTCCGGCTCGGCGGCGTCGACCGCTCCTGGCGCGGGCTCCCGGGGCGGGGTCTCCGAGGGGCTGGGCCACTCGCCGCTGCCCTCGCGGTTGGCGGGCCCCACGTTCTGCTGGCTCGGCACCTCGACGCCGTCCTCCGTCTCCAAGGTCTCGGCGCGAACGGGCTTGGGCTGCTCGTCGGGTGCCCCGTCGGTCATGGAGCGGTGTCTACCCGGCGCCCGCGAGGCGCGAACCCCAGGCCCGAGGGGATCAGGCCGACAGCAGGTCGCGCACGCCCTGGCGGGCCGAGCGCCGGAGCTTGTTGATCGCCTTGACCTCGACCTGGCGCACGCCTTCGCGGGTGAGGCCGAAGCGCTCCCCCACCTCCTCGAGAGTGCGGGGCCTGCCCCGGTCGAGCCCGTACCGGAGGCAGAGGACCTCGCGCTCGCGAGGCTCGAGGGGCGCCAGCAGGTCAGCCACCTGGGCCGGGAGCATGGACTCCATCACCACGTGATCGGGGCTTGCGGTGGTCTGGTCCTGCACGAGCTCGCCGAGCTCGACGTCGGCGTCGTTCAGGCGCTCGGACAACGAGATGGGCTCGGCCAGGTAGGGCATGAGCTCGGCCACCTTCTTCGCCGGCATCTCCAGCGCCTCGGCCACCTCCTCGGGCCGGGGGGGTCGGCCCAGGTGCACCTCGAGCGACGTGGCCTGCATGCGGATGGCGAGGAGTTGGTCGCCGGCGTGGACGGGCAGGCGGATCGAGCGGCCGGTGTTGGCGATGCCCCGGGCGATGGTCTGGCGGATCCACCACGTGGCGTAGGTGGAGAACTTGAACCCACGGCGCGGGTCGAAGCGCTCGACCGCGTGCATGAGCCCGAAGTTGCCCTCCTGGATGAGGTCGAGGAGGGACAGGCCCGACGCCTGGTACTTCTTGGCGATCGAGACGACGAGCCGGAGGTTCGCCCGCACGAAGCGGCGGGCCGCCTCCTCGCCCGCCCGCACCCGCCGTTCGAGCTCGGCCCGCCGGTCGGGAGGGACCCGCCCACGGGCCAACTCGGCAGCCGCCTGGCGTCCGGCGCGGGCCATCTCGCCGAGTTGCACCTCTTCGGACCGGCTGAGGAGCGCGTGCCTGCCGATGTCGTTCAGGTACAGCTGGAGGAGGTCCTCGTCATCTCCACTCTGACCCCCCCGCTTCGCCACCGGTGGCCTCCTTAGCAGCGAGGATCCAAGCTAGCAAAGCATTTCGGACTTTGGCCGCCGGACGTGCTCCGATGCAGAACCGGCGCGGCCCGGCCGCTCGAATCGCATCACCACAGCCACGCCGTCGTCGTGGTAGCGGACCTCGACGGCCGTCGCCACCCGGCTGATGAGCCACAGCCCCCGACCGCGCTCCGAAAGCGGGTCAGGGGGGCGCCGGACGTGCGGGCCGAGCTCGAAGCCGGGCCCCCGGTCCCAGACCTGGAGCACCAGCGACGATCCGTCGATGCGGGCTTCCGCCCGCACCGCCCCGCCGGCATGGCGCTGGGCGTTGACCAGAGCCTCGTGGAGCGCGAGGACGACGTCCTCGGTGGCGCCCCAGCCGTGACGTACCAGCAACGCCTCGACCTCCTGCCGCGCCCGGGCGGGCCGGAGGGGGAGTGGAAAGGTCTGGTGGGAACCCGAAGACAATGATCGCTTCCTCACGCGCGTCACACGCGAACACGAAGAGTTTCCCCGGTGGACGCCTGAGAAAACCCTCTCGGCGTGAACGAGGTCACGATGCCTTCCAGGTCAAGCTCCGAAGACGGCGGCCAACTCCTCGGGCACGACGGTGTCCAGCTGGCTGTAGGTGCACGACCCTGGGTCGCGGTCGGGGCGCCAGCGCTGGAACTGGGTGGCGTGGCGGAACCTGTCCCCCTGGAGGTGGTCGAACGCCACCTCGGCCACCCTCTCGGGACGCAGCGGCTCCCATGACAGGTCGCGCTTGGCGTTCCACCTGCTCTGGCCTCCCGGCATCCGCCCGCCCCAGCTCTCCTCGGGCGATGCCCATTCGGCCCAGGGGTGGCCGTCGAGGGCCCCCTCGCGGAGAGGGGCGATCTCGTCGACCAGCTCCCGCCGACGGGCCATGCTGAACGCCGCCGCCACCCCGACGTGGTGCAGGGTGCCTTGGTCGTCGTAGAGGCCGAGGAGGAGCGACCCGACGACGCCGCCGCTCTTGTGCCAGCGGAAGCCGGCGACCACGCAGTCGGCGGTGCGCTGGTGCTTGACCTTCAGCATCACCCGCTCGTTCTCCCGGTAGGCGAGGTCGACACGCTTGGCCACGACCCCGTCGAGGCCGGCGCCCTCGAAGCGGTCGAACCACCGGGCGGCGACGGCCGGGTCGTCGGTGGCCGGCGTGAGATGGACCGGGGGCCGGGCGCCGGCGAGCGTGGTCTCGAGCAGCGCCCGGCGCTCGGCGAACGGCCGCTCCCTCAGGTCGTCGTCGCCCAGGGCGAGCAGGTCGAAGGCCACGAACGACGCGGGCGTGTCCCTGGCCAGGAGGCGGATGCGGGACTCGGCCGGGTGGATCCGCTGGAGCAGTGCCTCGAAGTCGAGGCCCCCGTCGGTGGCGATGACCACCTCGCCGTCGAGCACGCAGCGCTCAGGCAGGGTGGTCCGGATGGGGTCGGCGAGCTCGGGGAAGTAGCGCGTGAGGGGCCGTTCGTTGCGGCTCCCCAGTTCGACCTCGTCGCCGTCGCGGAAGACGATGCAGCGGAAGCCGTCCCACTTGGGCTCGTAGACGAGGCCGGCGTCGTCGGGCAGCTCTCGGGAGAGCTTGGCCAGCATCGGGCGCACCGGAGGCATGACGGGGAGCTTCATCGCGCCCATTGTGCTCCCTGTGGGACCCGAGGTGGCTGCCGCCGAGCCGCCAGTGACCGACCGCGCCCTGGCTGGCGCCCCGGCGTCACCAGGTCGGCGTGCCCGCCCGCTTCGCCGTGCCCTGCGACCCTCCCATCGCGACCTCCCGAGGCGCGGCGCTCGACGCCGCTGGTCCTGCATCGGTCGGGCAGGGGGCGAGGGCAATGGCCCGTTCGGGCCCTTCCTGCGCCCCAACGGGCCCGTCCGGGGCAGAAGAGGGGGCGGGTATGGTCCTCCGATGGCGCCTCGCGCGACGTACCGGGTGCAGCTGCACGCCGGCTTCGGGTTCGACGACGTGGCCGCCATCGCCCCCTATCTGGCCGAGCTGGGAGTGAGCCACGTCTACTGCTCTCCCTACCTGCAGGCCGTCGCCGGGAGCACCCACGGCTACGACGTCGTGGACCACCGCCGCCTGAACGACGAGCTCGGCGGCGAGGAGGCCCACGAGCGCATGTGCCGGGCGTTGGCTGCCGTCGGGCTCTCGCAGGTGCTCGACATCGTGCCCAACCACATGGCGGCGACCGGCCTGGAGAACGCGTGGTGGTGGGATGTGCTGGAGAACGGGCCGTCGAGCCGCTACGCCGCCTCCTTCGACGTCGAATGGCCGGCGGCCGAAGAGGGGGGCCGCGGGCGCCTCGTCCTTCCCATCCTCGGAGACCACTACGGACGGGTGCTGGAGGCGGGCGAGCTGTCGCTGGCGAGAGACGGCGGCTCCTTCTCCGCCCGCTACTACGACCACGCCGCGCCGATCTCGCCCCGCACCCTCGACGAGCTCCTTGGCAGGGCTGCCGAGTCGTGCGGGTCCGACGAGCTGGCCACCATCGCCACCGCCCTGGGCCGGCTTCCCCCGGCGTCGGCCACCGACCGGGCCAGCGTGCGGGAGCGCCATCGCGACAAGGAGGTGCTCCGGCAGCTGCTCGCCCGCCTGCTGCGGGAGGCCCCGGAGGTGGCGGCGGCCGTCGACGAGGTGGTGGGGGCGGCGAACGCCGACGCCGATGTCCTCGACGCCCTCCTCGCTCGCCAGGTCTACCGGCTGGCCTACTGGCGGGTGGCCACCCAGGAGCTCGACTACCGGCGGTTCTTCGACATCCCGACCCTGGTGGCGCTGCGGATGGAGGTCCCCCACGTCTTCGAGGAGACCCACGAGCTGGTGCTGCGGCTGGTCCACGAGGGCGCGGTGACCGGCCTCCGGGTCGACCATCCCGATGGGCTCCGCGACCCGGAGGGCTACCTGCAACGCCTCTACGAGGCCAGCGGGGGCACGTGGGTGGTGGTCGAGAAGATCCTGGAGCCCGGAGAGGAGCTGCCCCCGACCTGGCTCGTGGCCGGCACCACCGGCTACGACTTCCTGAACCTGGTGGGAGGCCTGTTCGTCGACCCCGCCGGCGAGGAGCCCCTCACCGAGCTGCACGCCCGGTTCACGGGGTCGGCGGCGGCGTACCACGACGTGGTCCGGCAGAAGAAGCACCTGGTGATGGAGCAGTCGTTGGCGGCGGACGTCACCCGGCTCACCGACCTGGCAGCGGCCGTCTGCGAGCGCCACCGTCGCTACCGCGACTACACGAGGTCGGAGCTCCGCCAAACGGTCACCGAGCTGGTGGCCTCGTTCCCGGTGTACCGCACGTACCTGGTGCCCGGCCGTCCCGTGACCGACGCCGACGTGGCGACCGTCGCCTTTGCCGTCGAGGACGCCCGGGACCGCCGCCCCGACCTCGACCCCGACCTCTTCACCTTCCTGGGCGAGGTCCTGCTCCTACGGATGCCGGGCGACGTCGAGGCCGAGCTGGCTCTGCGCTTCCAGCAGCTCACCGGGCCGGTCATGGCCAAGGGCGCCGAGGACACCGCGTTCTACTGCTACCGCCGGCTGGTGTCGCTCAACGAGGTCGGGGGAGATCCGGGCCGGTTCGGGAGGACCGTCGAGGAGCTCCACCGGGCGAACCGCCGGGCGGCGGAGGCGTGGCCCTCCACGCTGCTCACCCTCTCGACCCACGACACCAAGCGCAGCGGCGACGTTCGCGCCCGCATCAGCCTGCTCTCCGAGATCACCGACCAGTGGGCCCTGGCGGTGCGCCGGTGGTCGACGATCAACGAGGAGCACAAGCGCGAGGGCATGCCCGACCGGGGCGCCGAGTACCTCCTGTACCAGACCCTTGTGGGCGCCTCGCCGCTTCCCGTCGACCGGGCGGTGGCCTACCTGGAGAAGGCGGCGAAGGAGGCCAAGGAGCACACGTCGTGGATCGACCCCGACCCCGCCTACGACGACGCCCTGCGCCGCTTCGTCGAGGCGGTGCTGGCCGACGAGCGGTTCCTCGCCGACCTCGCCTCCTTCGTGGCGCCGCTGGTGGAGCCGGGGCGGGTGAGCTCGCTGGCCCAGACGCTCGTCACCCTCACGTCGCCGGGCTGCCCCGACGTCTACCAGGGCACCGAGCTGTGGGACCTCAGCCTCGTCGACCCCGACAACCGCCGCCCCGTCGACTACGAGGAGCGCCGGAGCCTCCTGGCCAAGGTGAGCGAGGCGTCGGCGGCCGACGTCCTGGCCCTGGTCGACGAGGGTGCCCCCAAGCTGTGGCTGGTCCACCGGGCGCTGGAGGTGCGTCGCTCGCACCCCGCCGCGTTCGGACCGGGCTCGTCGTACGAGCCGCTGGTCGCTGACGGCGAGAAGGAGGCCCACGTCGTGGCCTTCGTGCGGGGCGCGGAGACGGCCCAGGTGGCGGTGGTCGTCCCCCGCCTGGTACTGGGCCTCGGGGGAGACTGGGCGGGGACGACGGTCACCCTGCCCGATGGGCGGTGGACCGACGTGCTCGGGGGCTCGGAGGTGGGCGGCGGGCCGGCGGAGGTGGAGATCCTCCTGTCCGAGTTCCCGATGGCCCTGCTCGTGGCCGGCTGATCGTGCGGTTCGAGGTGTGGGCCCCCCGGGCCGGCGAGGTCGCCCTCGTCCTGGGTGAGCGACGGCTTGCCATGACCGGTCCGGACGAGGGCGGGACGTTCGTCGTGGAGGCAGAGGCGCCCGCCGGCGCCGACTACGCCTTCTCCCTCGACGGCGGCCCGCCCCGGCCCGACCCCCGCTCGCCCTGGCAGCCGTCGGGCGTGCACGGGCCCTCCCGCCTGGTGGACCACGGCGCCTTCGCGTGGACCGACCAGGGGTGGGTGCCGCCGCCGCTCCGCGAGTCGGTCCTCTACGAGTTGCACGTCGGCACGTTCTCGCCCGAGGGGACGTTCGACGGCGCCGCCGCCCGCCTCGACCATCTGGTCGACCTCGGGGTCGGCGCGGTGGAGGTGATGCCCGTCGCCGAGTTCCCGGGAGCCCGGGGATGGGGCTACGACGGCGTCGACCTCTGGGCACCGCACTCGGCCTACGGAGGAC
>DASZJY010000071.1:0-2841 GCA_035947635.1 Acidimicrobiales bacterium
ACCCCTCGGGTCTTGCGGTGAGTCTCGGTGCACCCAAGATGAACCTTGCACGTGCCGGCACCGACGTGATCGGTTCCCCATTGTCGCCCGCCACCAGCATGGGACCACCTTGAGGTGACCTGCGCCACCAGCATGGGACCACCCATGCGCCAGTAATGGGACCACCCGGGATCCACCAGCAGCGGTGCTGCTGCCGGTGGACTCGCCGCCACCTGTCAGCGGGACGAGAGGGCGGCGATGACCTACCGGGAGGTACGCGTGTTCGAGGTACGTGAGGCCCTGCGGCTGTGGCTGCGGGGCGAGGGGTTCCGCTCGATCGAGCGGATGGCACAGCTGGACCGCAAGACCGTCCGTCGCTACGTGGGCGCCCCCGAGGGGCTCGGAATCGTGCGCGACGCCGGAGAGGCCCAGTTGACCGACGAGTTCATTGGCCAAGTGGTGGAGGCGGTGCGGCCCCATCGCAGCGACGGCCACGGAGCGCCGTGGCGGCTGCTGGTGGCCAACCACGACGAGGTCAAGGCGTGGCTGGACGAGGGTGTGACGGCGGTGAAGGTCCAGCGCCTGCTGGCCCGGCGGGGGGTGGTGGTGCCGGTGCGCACCGTTCAGCGCTATGCCGCCCAGGCGTGCGGGGCAGGACGCAAGCCGCCTTCCACGGTGCGGCTGGCCGACGGGGCACCCGGCGACGAGTGCCAGGTCGACTTCGGGCGCATGGGCCTCGTCTTCGATCCAGAGACCGACCGGCGGCGGGTGTGCCACGCGCTGGTGTTCACCGCCTGCCTGTCCCGTCACTGCTTCGTGTGGCTCACCTTCGCCCAGACCACTGAGGCGGTCATCGAGGGCTTCGAGGCGGCGTGGGCGTTCTTCGGTGGGGTGTTCCGCACGGTGATCCCCGACAACCTCAAGGGGATCGTGGAGGAGCGGACGCCACCGAGCCCCGGTTCAACCAGGCCTTCGTGGAGTACGCCCAGGCCCGGGGCTTCGCCATCGACCCCGCCCGGGTGCGCCGGCCCCGGGACAAGGGACGGGTGGAGCGCAACGTGGCCTACGTGCAGGCCTCGTTCTTCGCCGGCGAGGAGTTCGCTGACCTGGCCGACGCCCGGCGCCGGGCCGAGGAGTGGTGCACCCTGGTGGCCGGCCTGCGCATCCACGGCACTACCCAGGCCCGGCCGGCCGAGGTGTTCGCCGTCGAGGAACGCCAGCTGCTCCTGCCCCCTCCGGCCGACGCCTATGACGTGCCGACGTATCCCAAGCCGAAGGTGCACCGGGACCACCACATCGAGGTGGACAAGGCCCTCTACTCCGTTCCCGGCAACCTCATCGGCCACCACGTCGACGTCCGGGCCGACCGCTCCCTGGTGCGGATCTTCCACCGGGGCCAGCTCATCAAGGTCCATGCCCGCACCCACGTCGGTGGCCGCCAAACCGATCCTGGCGACCTCCCGGCGGAGAAGACGCCCTACGCCATGCGTGACGTCGAGCACCTCAAGGCCATGGCCGCCGCCCACGGCCCAGCGGTCGGCGCCTATGCCGCGGCCTTGCTGGACACGCCCCTGCCCTGGACCAAGATGCGCCAGGTCTACGCGCTGGTGGGGCTGGTGCGCCGCTGGGGCGCCGAGCGGGTCGACGCCGCCTGCGCCCGGGCCCTCGACGCCGAGGTGGTCAGCGGCGTCTCGCTCATCGGTCGGATGCTCGAGCGGGCCACCGAGCGGGAGGCGTCGGAGCCCCGAGCGACGGTCGCCGTGCCTGCTGGGCGCTTCGCCCGTGACCCCGCCCACTTCGCCGCCGCCGGGGCCAATCGTCCGCACCCAGGTGTCATCCCAGACCTCGAGCGGCCCACAGCGGGGCGCTCAGAGGACGGTTTTCGGGCAGAAGGAGGTGCAGCGTGAGCGCCCCCGCCCCGACCGTCTCCCCCGAACTCAAGGCCCTGCTGCGGCGGGTGAAGTTGGGCAAGGTGCTCGACACGCTCCCCGAGCGTCTGGCCTTGGCTCGCACCGGTGGCATGGGCCACGCCGAGTTCTTGGAGCTGGTGCTGGCCGACGAGGTCACCCGGCGGGAGACCTCCAGCGCCATGGTGCGGGCCCGGGCCGCGGGCCTGGCCCCCGACATGTCCCTCGAGAACTGGGATGACTCAGCAGCGGTCACCTTCGACCGCCAGATGTGGAACGAGCTGTGCTCGCTGCGCTTCATCGACGGCGGGCACAACGTCGTGATCATGGGCCCCGTCGGCGTGGGCAAGACCTTCCTGGCCACGGCGCTGGGCCACGCCGCCGTGCGCCGTCGCTACAGCGTGCACTTCGAACGCTGCGACCGCATGCTGCGCCGCCTGCGGGCCAGCCGCCTCGACAACAGCCACGACGTGGAGATGCGCAAGCTGCTGCGGGTCGACCTGCTGATCATCGACGACTTCGCCCTCCAGCCCCTCGACGCTGCCGACACCACCGACATCTACGAGCTGATCGTCGAGCGCCATCGAGCGGCCGCCACCGTTGTGACGTCGAACCGTGAGCCCATCGAGTGGCTTGGTCTCATGGCTGATCCCTTGCTTGCTCAATCGGCCATCGACCGGCTGCAGTCGGCGGCCTACGAGCTGGTGATCGACGGCGAGTCCTACCGCCGCAGGCAGAAGCCCGGCCTCGCACCCCTTGACCCACCGCCGCCGACCCCGCGATCATCCCGTCGCCGACGCTGACTGGACCCCGACCCGGTCCCATGTCACTGGCGCAGACCCGGTCCCATCAGACTGGCGGGCGACAGCCAGGCCCGCTCAACTTCACGGATAGCGCATAGGTGCCGTTGTCGAGCGGCTCGCTCCACGCCCTGGTCTCCCTCGGACCCCGTCCG
>DASZJY010000072.1:0-2365 GCA_035947635.1 Acidimicrobiales bacterium
GCCGGGGCCGAGACGCCCCCCGCTGCCCCCCGACGGCGGGCCAAGAAGGAGGCGATCACTGTCGACGCCCCGGCTTCCCAACCGGTGCCCGAGGCGGCCGCCCCGCCGACGGCCGCCCCGCCGACGGCTCGAAAGCGGGCCAGGAAGGCGGCGGTCGGGGACGCTGGAGCTCCTGTCTCCACCGCGGAGGCGGCGCCCGCGCCGCCGCGCGCCCGGCGCTCCAAGAAGGCGGCGGCCGACGCACCCAGCGGGCAGCCGCCCACCGAGGCACCGGCCGAACCCAAGCCCCGTGGCACCAGCAGCAAGTCGGCTACGAAGGCAGCGGCACCGGCCAAGAAGGCCGCCAAGAAGCGGCAGGCAGCGCCGTCCGCCGCCCCAGTGGCGGTCGCAGGAGACGAGCATGCGCCGCCGGCCCGGCGCCGCCGGACCTCGAAGGCAGGCGGCTGACCCTGCGCATCGCCACCTGGAACGTCAACTCCCTCAAGGCCCGGCTGCCCCGGGTGGAGGAGTGGCTCGGCTACGCCCGGCCCGACGTGCTGTGCATGCAGGAGACCAAGGTGGCCGACAGCGCCTTCCCGTCGATGGCCTTCTCCGCCCTCGGCTACGAATCCGCCTACTGCGGCCAGGGCCAGTGGAACGGCGTTGCCATCCTGTCCCGGGTCGGCCTCGACGACGTCGTCGCCGGCTTCTCCGACCAGGCCGAGGACGAGGTGGTCGAGGCCCGGCTCCTCTGGGCCACGTGCGGGGGCGTGCGGGTGGGGAGCGTCTACGTCCCCAACGGGCGCCGCGTCGGCAGCGAGCACTACGAGGCCAAGCTCGAGTGGCTCGACCGCCTCAACCGCCACGTGGGCTCCACCTTCGGCCCGTCCTCGGAGCTGGTCATCTGCGGCGACTTCAACGTGGCTCCCGACGACCGCGACGTCTGGGACCCCACCAAGCTGCATGGCGGCACCCACGTCAGCCCGCCCGAGCGCGAGGCCGTCGTCGCCCTGCAGAAGTGGGGCCTCGTCGACGTCTTCCGCCAGCTCTACGACGAGCCCGGCCTCTACTCCTGGTGGGACTACCGAGCCGGCGACTTCCACAACCACCGCGGGTTGCGCATCGACCTCGTGCTGGCCACCGAGCCCCTGGCCCGGCGGGCGACCTACGCCCTCATCGACCGCTTCGCCCGCAAGGGCAAGGGCCCCTCCGACCACGCCCCCCTGCTGGTGGACTTCGATCGCTGAGGAATCGCCTCGCAACCAAGGGTTGCGAGGCGCCACTGCGACTGAGCGCGACGATCACCGCCTCGGCGGGCTCCCCAGGACGGCGGTCAGCCGAGCGAGGAGATCTTCCAGTCGTCGCCGGACTTCTCGAGCTCGATGGGGTTGGGGTCGTTGTTCCGGAAGACGCTCGACTGGCCCTCGAGATCGACCTGGATGTCGGTGTCGGCGACGGTGGCCCGCTCGCCGGTCACCGTCACCCGGCTGACCTCGGCGCTCTTGAGGGCCTTCTTCTCCTCGTCGCCCAGCTGCTTGGCGGTGAGCTCGACCGCCTCCTGGCACGACGCCGGGGCCTGGAGCAGGAAGGCGGCGGCGCTGAGCTCCTTCACCGCCGAGTCGGTGAGGCGGGCACACGCTGCCTGCCCCTCCCCGTCGGCGACGTTGTCGAAGAACCCGGTGACCGTGTTCTCGACCTTGTCCTCGTCCGACTCGTCGTCGCCGCAGCTGGCTAGGCCGAGAACCCCGGCCAGCACCACGAGGAGAACGGCGAGGAGCCGTCGCGCAGGGGAAAGGGCCTCCATGGCCGTCCTGTACCCAGGAGGGGCGGCCCCAACCGGTTGCCGGGCGCCGTCTACTCGACGAGGCGGGTCCGCAGCTTGGCCAGGCCGCTGGCCAGCGCCTCGCGCACCTCGGCCTTCGGGAGACCGAGGTCGGCGCGCAGCTCCTTCATGGTGCGGGGAGGCGCGCCGTCGAGCCCGTAGTGGGCTCGGACCACCTGGCGCTCGAGGGGGTCGAGCCCGTCGAAGAGGTGTGTCGGGGCGGCCCTGAGGACCATTGCGTCGTCGTCGACGGACTGCTCGAGGTCGGCCGTCTCGGGAAGGGCGCCGTCGGGGTAGGGCCAGCCGTCCTCGTTCGGCCACAGGTAGGTCATGGGTTAGTTGTCGCGCCTCGGCGTACCAGGAGTCAACGCCGGGGTGCTCAGCCGGTGTCGGCCCGGGCACCGGCGACGACCTCGAGGAGGGCCTGGCCGTAGCGCTCGGTGCGCACCGGGCCCATCCCGGGGACGGCCAGCAGGGCATCGTGGTCGGCCGGGCGCGCCTCGGCTACCGCCGCCAGCGTGTTGTCGTGGAGGACGACGAAGGCGGGCACCCCCGCCGCCCGGG
>DASZJY010000073.1:0-2511 GCA_035947635.1 Acidimicrobiales bacterium
CCGACCTCCCAGGCGAGGGGAGACGGCACCGCCTTGGGGTCGACCGACCAGAAGTTGCGCCCGGTGGGCAGCACGTGGGCCATGCCCCGGCTCGGCGCCCCGCTGGGGCCGGCGGGCACGTGGTGCCCGCCCAGCGCGGCCAGCGTGTTGCCCACCTCGTCGGTGGTGCGGGCCAGGGCCGGGGCCAGCCGGTCGCACACCCACTCGAGGGTCGGGTCGTCTCCCTCGTACCGCCAGCCGGCACCCTGCAGGGCGGCCAGCCGGCGGCGGCACTCGGCCTCCACCCGGTCCACGCCCGCCCGGTCGTCCCCCACGCCGAGGTCGGCCCCCACCGTCGCCCGCAGCGACGGCACCGACGGGCCCTGGGGCAGCCGGGTGAGAGCGGTGACGAAGTCCAGCTCCGCCTCCCCCTCCGGCGGGACGCCGAGGACGTGGAGCCCGCCGCGGATCTGGGCGTCCTTGAGCTCGCAGAGGTACCCGTCGACGTGCAGCACGAGGTCGTCGAAGTCGTCGCCCTCGGGCGCCTCCCCGACGCCGAGGTCCCTGTGCATCTCCGCCGCCACCAGCAGCTCCCAGAGCCGGGCCCGGATGGCCGGCAGCTTGGCCGGGTCGAGGGCGGCCACCTTGGCGTACTCGTCGAGCAACGCCTCCAGGCGGGCGAGGTCGTCGTAGGTGTCGGCCCGGGTGAGCGGAGGGACCAGGTGGTCGACAACCACGGCGTGGGCCCGGCGCTTGGCCTGGGTCCCCTCCCCCGGGTCGTTGACGACGAACGGGTACACGAGGGGCAACTCGCCGAGGGCGGCGTCGGGGGCGCAGGCGGCCGAGAGCCCCACGCCCTTGCCCGGCAGCCACTCGAGGGTCCCGTGCTTGCCCACGTGGACGACGGCGTCGGCCCCCCACCCTTGGTCGAGCCAGCGGTAGAACGCCAGGTAGTGGTGGGTGGGCGCCAGGTCGGGTGAGTGGTACACCGCCACCGGGTTCTCGCCGAACCCGCGCGGAGGCTGGACGGCCACCAGCACCCCGCCCAGGTCGAGCCCGGGGAAGAGGAGGTCGCCGGAGGCGGGGTCCCGGTACACGTCGCCGGGCGGGGGGCCCCAGGCGGCCGTGACCGCCGCCCGCAGCGCCTCCGGCTGCGTCTCGAACCAGGCCACGTAGGCCTCCGCCGGCCAGCGCCCGGCGGCTGCCCCCGCCTGGACGGGCGACAGGGACTCCCGGTCGTAGGTGAGGGCGTCGGCCAGCTCGGCCATGAGGGTGTCGCCGTCGGCGGGGATGCGGTCGACCCGGTAGCCCGCCTCCCGCAGGGCACGGAGGAGGGCGATCACCGACGCCGGGGTGTCGAGCGCCACGGCGTTGCCTATGCGGCTCCGCCTGGTCGGGTAGGCCGACAGGACGAGGGCCACCCGCTTCTGGCTGTTGGGGCGCCGTCGGAGGGCGGCCAGGCGCACGGCCAGCCCCGCCACCCGCTGGCAGCGGTCGGCCGCCGCCCGGTAGGCCACGACCGGCGCCCCCAGCTCGTCGCCGTCGTCGACCACCTCCTTGAACGAGAACGGCGGCCCGACGATGCGGCCGTCGAACTCGGGGATGGCGACGCTCATGGCCACGTCGAGGGGCCCCAGCCCCGCGGCGCTGTCCTCCCACTCGTCGCGGGGCCGGGTGGCGGCGACGGCCTGGAGGACCGGCACGTCCAGGGCGGCGAGGGCGGAGGCGTCCCAGTCGTCGTCGCGCGCCGAGCCCATGGCCAGGACCGTCGTCACCACCACGTCGATCCCCCGCTCGGCCAGGAGCTCGAGGGCGGGCACCCGCCCGTCGGGGCCGGGGCGCAACGAGTAGCACCAGACCGGCACCGGCGCGGCGCCCCGGTCGGCCAGCGCCCCGCACAGGTCCTCCACGAAGCGGGTGTTGCCCGAGAGCAGGTGGGCCCGGTAGAAGACGACGCCCACGACGGGGCCGCCGTCACCAGCGCCGTCGCCAGGGCCGTCGCCGGCGCCGTACCCGGCGAGGACCCCGTGGGCCGCGACCGGCTCGGGCGGCTCGAACCCGAACCCGCCCATGAGGACGGTGTCAGCCACGAAGCGCAGCAGGTGCTCGGTGTTGGCCAGCCCGCCGTGGACCATGTACTCGAACGCCTGGGCCACCGTGGCGGCGGGAGCGGTCGAGAGGGCGGTGAGCTCGGCGTCGGGGGCGGCCTCGCCGCCGAAGGCGAGGAGGGGGACGCCGCCGGTCAGGCAGCGGCGGCGGAGCTCGTCGAAGGGCTGTTCCCAGGCCCGCCGGCCGCCGAGGAGCCGGACGAGGACGACGTCCACCCCGGCCAGGTCGGGCGCCCGCTCGAGGCCGGCCGGGTTCGCCGCCCGGACCACAGGGAACCCCGGCGGCAGCCCCTCGATCACCGACCGCAGGGCGAGGATCTCGGTGTCGGCGTTGGTGAGGACCAGGATCAGGGGGCGGCCTCCTCCCCGGCGGGGCCCCAACCCCGCCTCCTCGCCGAGGTGGGGCCCCTGCCCCACCCGGCGC
>DASZJY010000074.1:0-2887 GCA_035947635.1 Acidimicrobiales bacterium
CGTGTGACTCCCAACCCGACTGCGGCGCGGTGGCGAAGAGGCCGTGCTCGAAGGGTGGGAAGAGGCGGGGCAGCGGGGCATGGCCCTCGATGACCTCGAGCAGCGCCTTCTCCTCGCCGAAGAGGTACTCGTCGGGACCGGGGACGATGGTGATGGGGACGTCGCCGGTGAGCCCGGCGGCCTCCATCTCGTCGACCGCCCGGCTCAGGGCGTCGATCTCCCGCTCGAATCGGGCCTTGATGCCGACGTACGCCTCGCTGGCCCCGATGGTGAGGGCGGCGACGGCCAGCCCCTCGACCAGCTGGTAGGGGTTGGCCCGCAAGAGGGCCCGGTCCTTGAACGTGGCCGGCTCCCCTTCGGCGGCGTTGCACACCGCGTAGCGGTGGGTGCCGCCCTGGGCGAGCACTCCCGCCCACTTTCGCCCGGTGACGAATCCCCCACCGCCCCGTCCCCGCAGGCCCGACGCGGTGATCTCCCCGATGGTGCGGGAGGGACCGAGGTCGAGGGCGAGGGACAGCGCCTCGCCTCCCCCGAGCATCCGCCAGTCGTCGAGGCTGGCGAGCGGCCGCTCGGGAAGAAGGAATCCCTCGCTCACGGGTACCGCACCGGATGGCCCGACGGGAGCAGCGTTAGAGGATGTCGGTCGGAAGGGAGTCGGCGAGGCGGTCGAAGTCGGGATGGGACCCGTTGGAGTTGGCGCCCTTGAACAGCTCGCCGAACGTGGCCCAGGCGACGGGATCGATCGGAGCCCCGCCTTCGGCCGACTCGATGACGAGCGTCGGCTCCGGCAAGGTCTCGGTGTCGCTGCGTCGTACCTCGGTCATCCCTTCACCTCTCGGAAACATCGTACTCCGGGGTCGTCGGCATTACTGCGACGCGCCATGACCTTGTGGGCGTGCCCGTAGCTGACCGACAGCGCCGCCGCCGGGAAGAGGCCGAGCAAGCCGAGCGCCAGCCACCAGACGTCGACATCGCCGGGCGAGAAGAACGCCAGACGGGCGCCGGCAACGACGGCGAGGGCCGCGAGGACGGCGAGCATGAGCCGGACGCCCGAGAGGAGCCGGGCCGCCAGCGCATGCTCACCGGGACGGGCGACGGCCGCCGGGAGGAAGGCAGCCAGCCCGACCACGAGGGCGGCCGCCGCGTCGGACGGCGAGTCGAGAAAGAACCCCCACGCACCGGCGAGGAGCAGCAGCACGGTGACCCAGGCGCTGGCCACCGCCGTCTGCAGCCAGCCGTCCTTGCGGGCCGCCAGCTCGAGGCGCACGGTCGTGCGCAACCCGATCGTCAGTCCGGAGGCGACCAGATGGCCCCGCTCGCCCCAGACCTCGGGCTCGGGTAGCCCGATCTGGTCCGGGCGCACGGTCTCCACCAGGTCGGTGCTGTCCACGACGACCTCGGGCGGCGGGTTCACGGCGAAGTGGTAGCTCTGCCCGAACGCCGCCGCCCGCGCCGGGAACTCCACCGTCTCGTTCCGCCAACCCATGCGAGCGGCGACATCGCGACCGGCCCGCCCGCGGAACGGCAGCTCGTCGTCGTAGCAGAACTTCGCCACCCGGCGGTCGCCGGGGCAGACGTGCATCCAGGCGAGGAGCAGGAACTGGTCACGTAGCAGCTCGTTCACGAGGTTGAACTGGGGGTTGACGCCGAGCGCCTCGGACACGCCGGCGACCTCGGTCGGCAGGTCGGGCAGCTCGGTCGCCCGCCGCCGTGCCTGGACGGCGACGGCAGCCACGACCGTCTCGTCCAGGTGCCCCAGGGCCAGCCAGGCCGCCTCCAGCAACATGTCGCGGTGCACTCGTGCGTTCTCGGCTCGGGTGAGGACGGGCAGGGCGTTCCCCGCACCGTCCCGGCAGTCGAAGTTGCGCAGCACCTGGCGCTGGCGGAGAAAGGTGAGGGGTACGAGCATCCCGTCACCGTCGCCGAAGGCTCCTCCCTGGTCGGACGGAACGGTGAGATCGACGCTCACGCGCCGCACCGCCCACCGGTCGTCCCGGAAGCTGACGGTCTCGACGCGCCGGTGCACCCAGGTGGCCATCGTCCACACGCACTGGAGGAGGTACCGGGCCTGGGCCTGGCGATCGGACGACGAGCTGGCGGCCGTCAGCCCGAGCACTCCTCTACGTAGGCGAGCGCAGAGTCGATCAGGTCTTCGACCGGACGGGTCGTCGGCAGGGTGAGGTAGGCGCCGGACGGCTCCTCCATCTCCGCCGCCACCCTTCGGACGAGGTCACCGTCGCGGTTGCCGGCCAGGTGGTCTCCCTCCTCGGCCTCCCGCTCACAGCGCTCGACGGCGACGGCGACGGGGACGTCACAGACGATGACGGCGGCGAACCCACCGCTCTCGGCGGCGACGTCCTCGGCCGCTTTGACCTGGCTCCGGCGCGAGAAGGTGAGCCCGTCGAAGATCACGATCCGCCCTCGGCCCAGGTGGTAGCGGGCGGCGTCGAGCATCGCCGCGAAGGTGACGTCGCGCTCGGCAGCCGAGTAGTCGCACGGCGCGAACAGGGCGTGGCGGACCCTGTCCTTGTCGATCACCCGCGCGTCCGGGAGCCGAGCGGCAAGTGCCTCCGCCAGGGTGCTCTTGCCCGCACCCGGCAGCCCGGCCAGCACCACGACTCCCGGCCGCATGGCCCAAGGGTACGACGGCGAGCCGGGCACTCCCTCACTACGCTGGCCCCACCGGCGAGAGGAGGCTTGATGGCGGTCGTCATGACCTTCGAGTGGGAGGGGTTCACCCCGGCCCAGTACGACCAGCTCAGGGAGAAGGTCGGCTGGAACCAGGAACCCCCGGAGGGAGGCGACTTCCATGTCGCCTGGTTCGAGGACAACTCGATTCACGTGGTCGACGTCTGGGAGTCCGAACAGCACTTCCGGCGGTTCTTCA
>DASZJY010000075.1:0-4545 GCA_035947635.1 Acidimicrobiales bacterium
CGCCTGAATGTCACACCGGCCTGGCATGCTCGGGTCGTGTGCGAGGCGAGTTACCATGGGCGGACATCGAGACCCTGCTCCGGGGAGCCGCCCCGGAGCCCCGGTGCACAGCCGGGTCCGGAGGGAGGCGAACCTCGGGTATGCGCCCGTACGAAGTCATGATCATCCTCGACCCGACCCTCGAAGAGGGGGCCATCCGGGATCAGGTCGATCGCTCCACCGAGCTCATCCGCAACGCCGGGGGCACGCCCGGGCGGGTCGACCGGTGGGGCCGTCGGCGGCTCGCCTACGAGATCCGCCACCAGCGCGAGGGTTACTACGTCCTGGTGGAGGCGACGGCCGAGCCCCCCGCCATGGCGGCGCTCGACCGGGCCCTGCACCTCTCCGACGAGGTGCTGCGGCACAAGGTCATCCGCCTTCCCGACCGCATCGCCGGGCAGGGCCCCCGGCCGGCGCCGCCGGCCGCCGAGCCCTCGGCCCCGGCCTCGGCAGGATTCGCCGCCGACGAGGCGGCCAGCGACACGAGCATCAACGCGAACGGAGCGTGAGAGGGAGATGTCCAACGGCAACACCGTCACCCTGGTGGGCAACGTCACCCGCGACCCCGAGTTGCGGTTCACCCCCAGCGGCCAGGCCAACGCCACATTCGGCCTTGCCGTCAACCGCGTCTGGACCGACCGCCAGACCAACGAGCGGCGCGAGGCCGTCTCGTTCTTCGACATCGTCTGCTGGCGCGAGATGGCCGAGAACGCCAGCGAGTCGCTGCACAAGGGCGCCCGGGTGGTGGTCACCGGTCGCCTCGAGCAGCGCTCTTGGGAGACCCAGGACGGCGAGCGGCGCTCGAAGGTCGAGGTGATCGCCGACGAGGTTGGCCCCAGCCTGCGCTGGGCCACCGCCGAGATCCGCAAGAACGACCGCCGGGGCCCGAGCGACGGCGCTCGTCCGGTGACGGCCGACGCCGGCGCCGCCGGGTCGCGGGGCTCGGAGCAGCCCACGTACGACTACGGCGAGGAGCCCTTCTGATGGCCCGTGGGCGCGACCGTGATCGCGACCGTGATCGCAAGCGGACACCCAAGGACACCGGCAAACGGATCAAGAAGAAGATCTGCATCTTCTGCAAGGACCACATCAACTGGGTCGACTACAAAGACGTGAACCTGCTGCGCCGGTTCATGTCCGACCGGGGAAAGATCCGGGCTCGCCGGGTGTCGGGCAACTGCGTCCAGCACCAGCGCGA
The DNA here is from genome assembly GCA_035947635.1 of Acidimicrobiales bacterium. GTDB lineage: Bacteria > Actinomycetota > Acidimicrobiia > Acidimicrobiales > AC-14 > DASZJY01. The sequence goes on from DASZJY010000075.1 coordinate 1,238, forward strand.
CGTGGCCATCGCCATCAAGACCGCACGCGAGCTGGCCCTCTTGCCCTACGTGCAACGGGCGGCGGCCGAGAGCCGTGGCGGGCGGGGTGGCCGGGGCGGACGGCCCGACCTCCTCGTCGCCCCGCCCGCCGCCGACGCCACGGCCGTGGAAGCTGTCGTGCCCGGGGTCGACGAGCTCGCGGTCGACGAACTGGCCCCCCTCGACGACGAAGCTGTCGTCGAGGCCGGTGTGCCCGACGTCGTCGCTCTACCCGAGGACGTCGAAGCCTGATGAAGGTGGTCCTGCGCGCCGACGTGCCCAACGTCGGCAACAAGGGCGACGTGCTCGACGTCGCCGACGGCTACGCCCGCAATTTCCTGGTCCCCCGGGGCCTGGCCCTGCAGGCGTCGAAGGGCGCGGTGGACCAGGCCGTCTCCATGCGACGGGCGCGCGAGCAACGCGAGGCGCGGGAGCGAGGCTCGGCCGAAGACGTGGCGGCCCGGCTGACGCCCGAGGTGATCACCGTCGCTGCCAAGGCGGGGGCGGAGGGCCGCCTCTTCGGGTCGGTCACCGCCGCCGATGTGGTTGCCGCCGTCGAGTCCCAGACCGGCGTCGCCCTCGACCGCCGCAAGGTCCACCTCGAGGAACCCATCAAGGCTTTGGGCCGCCACGAGGTGCCGGTGCGCCTCCACTCCGCCGTCGAGCTGCGCCTGGCCGTGGAGGTTGTCACCGCCTCCTAGTACACTCTCGAACGTATGTTCGAGAGTGGGGTGCCGGAGGCGTCGCGGGGGGGATGTGGACAACTGGGCCAATGGTCCCCCGGAAGTTCACAGCGTCTCGGTCTAGCGGTCCCCAGGGCTTTCCCGGCAGGGTGAGACGCACATGGTGCAGTCGATCGACGACGCCCGTCGCCGCCAGGCTCCCGGAACCGGGCGGGTCCCCCCTCACAACCTCGAGGCCGAGGAGTCGCTGCTAGGCGCGATGCTGCTCAGCCGGGACGCCATCGTCGCCGCCGTCGAGGCCCAGGTCAGCGGCGACGACTTCTACAAACCCGCCCACGGCCACGTCTTCGAGGCCATCACGTCGCTCTACGGCCAGGGGGAGCCCGCCGACCCGGTCACCGTCGCCGAGGAGCTGCGGCGGGCAGGGGTGCTCGACGCCGTCGGCGGTCCCGCCGCCCTCATCTCCCTGCAGGCCCACACGCCGGCTATCGGCAACGCCACGCGCTACGCCAGCATCGTCGAGGAGTACGCCCTCCTGCGGCGGCTCATTGCCGTCGCTGGCGAGATCGCCGAGCTGGGCTACTCCGTCCCCGACGACGTGCTGACCACCATCGACACCGCCGAGTCGCTCGTCTTCGAGGTGGCGCAGCGCCGGGTCACCGACAGCATGCTCCCGATTCGCGAGCTCCTCGAGCGCCATCTCGACCACATCGAGGCGCTCTACGAGCGGGGCCAGGACATCATCGGCGTGCCCACCGGCTACATCGACCTCGACCAGCAGCTCGCCGGCCTCCAGCCCTCCAACCTGGTGATCGTAGGAGGCAGGCCTGGTACTGGGAAGACGAGCTTCGCGCTGGGCATCGCCGCTCATGCCGCCCTGGACGCGCGGGCGCCGGTGCTCATCTTCTCGTTGGAGATGAGCCACCTGGAGCTCACGCAACGGCTCCTGTGCTCCGAGGCCCGTGTCGACGCCACCCGCATGCGCAACGGTCGGCTGCTCGACACCGACTGGCCCAAGATCAGCCACGCCGTGGGCCGCTTGGCCGAGGCGCCCATCAACATCGACGACAACCCTCACCTCACCGTCATGGAGATCAGGGCGAAGGCTCGACGTCTCAAGAGCCGCCAAGGTCTGGGCCTGATCGTCATCGACTACCTCCAGCTCATGACCGGCCGCCAGTCGGCCGAGAACCGCCAGGTCGAGGTCTCCGAGATCTCCCGGGGGCTCAAGATCCTTGCCCGCGAGCTCGAGGTTCCCGTCGTGGCGCTTTCACAGCTCTCCCGCAACCTCGAGACGCGGGCCGACAAACGACCGGTTCTGGCCGACCTCCGTGAGAGCGGATGCCTCACCGCTGACACCCGGGTCTTGCGCGCTGACACCGACGCCGAAGTCACGATGGGCGAGTTGTTCGTGCGAGCGGAGCAGCACATCCCTGTGTGGTCGCTCGACGAGTCGCTGACGATGGTGCCCGCAACCATGCGCCGGGTCTTCTCCACGGGTATCAAACCCGTCTTCGAGCTCGAGCTGGCCTCCGGACGACGGATCAAGGCGACGCCGAACCATCCGTTCCTCACGTTCGACGGCTGGAGAAGAGTCAGTGAGCTCCGGGCCACCGACCGCATCGCTGCCCCCTCCCGGGTCCGTGTTCCTGCGAGCGTTGGCGCTCTCGAGGGTGAGCGCTCCACACATCCTGCGACTCCGGACGTTGCCTGGGACGACGTCGTGTCCATCAGGAGCCTTGGCGAGGAGATGGTCTTCGACGCCCAGGTCGATCCCACGCACAACTTCGTGGCGAACGGCCTTGTCTCCAGCAACTCCCTCGAGCAGGACGCCGACGTCGTCGTCTTCCTCTATAGAGATGAGCTCTACAACCGGGACAGCCCCGACCGAGGGACAGCGGAGGTCATCGTGGCGAAGCACCGAAACGGCCCCACCGGCGTCACACAGCTCGCTTTCCTCGAGAACTACACCCGCTTCGCCAACATGGCCCGCGGCGTCTGAGCCACTGTAGGGATCCCCTGAAGATGAGCAATCGCCCGTCTACATGAGCAATGGATGAGCAATCGTGCCGGCAAGATGAGCACTGCGACCGTCGGACTTCCGAAGCGCTGACACGCCTTGCCAACGACCTCAAGACGGCGCGGTCGGTTTCGGTGGGTGCACTGCGGGGCATTGTCGGCGCCGGACCGACCGCGCAGGCACCGAAGCCGCGTGTCGTCGGGACGCCGTAGCGCCGGGCGACCGGTAAGAAACGGCACACGTACTGTTCACCATCTGAGAGAGACGAAGTCGACGGGATCTGCGGTTATCAGGCCCTGCCGGCAACTTGCCGATGCCGGCAGGGCTTCGGCCGAGCGCCGCAAGGGGATGCTCCGCTGACTACGCGATCGCTGGACAGAACGAAAGGATCGAGGATCTCCGACCTGCACGCGCGGTATCTCGACCGGCGCCGCCGCTTCCGGTGAGATACCCGTGGGCCCGGTTCAACTGGGGCCACGCGGCAGTCAGGGCCGCGGCGCGGTTGCCCCGAGGGCGACGGAGTAGCTGGCCGGGGTCGAGCGCGTCGGCGGCGGCGCCTGTGCGGCAAGGGCGAGTATCCCGAGTC
>DASZJY010000076.1:0-5345 GCA_035947635.1 Acidimicrobiales bacterium
GCTCAGCCTCCTCATGTTCTTCGCCCAGGGATGGCCCGTGTGGGCATGGGCCGTCGTCGGCAAGATCGTGTCCGACGCGTCCATCCCCGCCCTCGGCGTCTATGGCCCCGAGCTCTTCCCGACGTCGCTGCGGGGCCGGGCCAACGGCATCGTGGCCATGACGTCGCTCGGGGGCAGCGCCGTGGGCCTCATCACGGCCGGCGTCCTCTCCGACCAGTTCGGCCGCATCGGCCCGGCCATGGCGGTGCTCGCCGTCGGCCCCGCCCTCGTCGCCCTGCTCATCCTCACGCGGTACCCGGAGACGGCCGGGCTCGAGCTCGAGGAGCTGAACCCCGAGGACCGCGCCCCACCACCGGACACCTGACCGTCCTCGCCGTCAGGGCAGTCCCAAGACCCAGTCGCGCACCGCCTCGGCCACGTCGGCGTCGCGCCGGCGAAGGCCGTGGTCGCCGCCCTCCAGCCACACCGTGGTGACCGGAGCCTCGATCCGGCCGATTGCCGCGTCCAGCTCCTCGACCGTCCCGAACGCGTCGCGGGTGCCCGCCACGAACAGGCAGGGCACGCCGATGAGCTCGAAGTGGTCGATGCGCAGGCGCTCGGGACGACCGGGCGGGTGGAGCGGGTAGCTCACGAGGGCCAGTCCGAGAGCCGGCAAGCCCTCGGCCACCGCCATCGAGCACATCCGCCCGCCCAGTGACCGGCCGCCCAGCACCAGCCGGTCGGGCGCCAGTGCGGTGTCGGAGGCGAGGGCAGTCGCCTCCTCGCGCACCGCCGCGACCAGCACCTCGGGGCGGTCGGGGCTCTTGCGCCCGGCCTTGCGGTAGGGGAAGTCCATCCGCCGGGTGACCACCGGCTCCAATGCCTCCTCGATGGCCACCAACGTCGAGTGGTCGCGGCTCGCCCCCGCCCCCGGCGCCAGGAGGAGGGCCCGGTCCGGAGTCACGGCTCGGTCCCTCGGTGAGCTGCGCGAGATGCCGTCACGGCATCAGGATGCGGCGGGCCTCGGTGAGCTCGAGGATCCGCCGGCCGGCACCCTCGGACTGGGCGCCGTGGTCGGGGTGCGACTCGCGCACCAGGACGCGGAAGCGGCGCTGGACCTCGGCGGCGTCGGGATGGCTGTCGGGGCCGAAGCCGAGGACGTGGCGGGCCCAGCGTTCGTCGGTGGGGAACAGCCGCCACGAACGGGGTGGCGCGCTGGTGGGGTCGGAGAGATGGGCGATGAGCGAGGCGTCGACGGGGCCTTCCCATCGCGTCGCCTTGCGGATAGCGTGGAAGACGGCGGGGCGAGTCGAGGCGTGGATCTGGCCGGCGGCGTACACCGCTCCGAGTACCTGAGGCAACGGCAGCCCATGGCTGTCGAACTCGAAGGAGATCGACTCCCCCACGCCGACGAGCTTGTGGCGGCTGCGGTCGAGCTCCACCACGTCGGTCTGGAACCGGTGGCGCAGCTTGGGCTGGGGGATCTTCACCCCCGCCTCGAGGTCGTCGATGAGCTCGAGGAGCTCCTCGCGAAGCTCCGGCGCCATGTCGTCGACGTGTCCGGCAACGATGCCCCCGAGGAGGATGCCGCCGAAACCGGGGGCCGGGTCGGTCGGCAGCCACTGGTTGCCCAGCGCCACCCGGCGCGTCGGAGCTATAGCGCGCGAATGGCGGATCTCGAGCTCGGCCAGCAGCATCGTCGAACGGTATACGGGGCCCGGATGAGCAGCGGTTCGGGGGAGGGGCTCAAACCCAGGGGCGGAGGACGTCCCGAAGCACCCGGGCGTCGCGCGCCACCGCCTCCTCGTCCGCCCCCTCGGCGAGGTCGGCGAGCACGGCGGCGGCCAACTCCCGTACCCGGTCCCACAGCTCGGGGTCGATGCCGTACGGGGGTGGGCTGTCGTCGACCAGGGCGGCGGCGGCGCCGAGCTCGGCCGCCACCAGGTCGTCGTCCGGCTCGTGCATGAGGCGGTCGGCGGCGACGAACAGGTCGCCCATCGCCGCGTGGGCGACGTCGTCGTCGGCCTCGCTCCCCTCGTCCACCTCCAGCTCGACGTCGCCGGGAAGGGCGTCGTCCTCGTCCCATCCGCCGTCGAGCCCGGCGTCCTCCACGTCGTCGAGGACCTCCTCGGTGGGCTCCTCGTCAGCCGCCGCCACCACAAGGGTCAACCCCGGCTCCCACCGGCACCCGATGCCTCGCTCGATGAGCGTGGACGTCACCTGCACACGGGCGCCGACCGGCCAGTCGTCGAGCTCGTAGACGACCTCTTCGGCCTCGTCTTCGGGCTCCTCACCGGCCGCCGGCGCCATCTCCGGCAGCGCCATCCCACAGTCGCGACAGCGTGCCGTCATGAGGTCCGACTCCGTCCCGCAGAACGGGCAGCAGTGGGTCACAGGACGGCGTCCTCGCTCCAGCGCCCGAACACCGCCGCCAAGGCGTCCACGATCTCGCCCTCGGTGGCGTAGGCGCGTACGGCGTCGAGCACCGCGGGCATGAGGTTGACGTCGGGGCGGCGGGCGTCGGCGGTCAGCCGCGCCAAGGTGGACGCCACCGCCTCGCCCGACCGGGCCGCCTTCACCTCGGCCAGGCGCTTGAGCTGGCGCCCTTCCATGTCGGCCTCGACCTCGTGGGCGTCCACCTCGGCCCGGCCGTTCGCGTCGCCGTCGGTGAACCGGTTGACTCCCACCACGATCCTCTGCCCGCTGGCCACGTCTCGCTCGAAGGCGAAGGCGGTGGCGGCGATGCGGCGCTGGAACCAGCCCCGGTCTATCCCGCCGTAGACCCCTTCCAGCATCGAGCCGTCGCCCAGACGCTCGACCTCCGCCAGCACCGCCTCGACCCGGCGTTCCATCTCGTCGGTCAGCTCCTCGACGTACCACGAGCCGCCGAGGGGGTCGGACACGAGGGGCACGCCGGTCTCGTAGGCGATCACCTGCTGGGTGCGCAGGGCCAGGCGGGAGGCCCGGTCGCTGGGCAACCCCAGGGCTTCGTCGAGCCCGTTGGTGTGGAGGCTCTGGGTGCCGCCCAGGACGGCCGCCAAAGCCTCGAGGGCGGTGCGGACCAGGTTCACCTCCGGCTGCTGGGCGGTGAGCGACGCGCCCGACGTCTGCACGTGGAACCGGCACCGCAGCGAGGCCGGGTCACGGGCGCCATAGCGGTCGTGCAGCCAGGTGGCCCACAGCCGGCGGGCGGCCCGGAACTTGGCGACCTCCTCGAAGAGGTCGATCGATGCGTCGAAGAAGAAGCTGAGGCGGGGAGCCAGCTCGTCGACCCACATGCCGGCAGCCGACGCCGCCTCGACGTAGGCGAAGGCGTTGGCCAGGGTGAAGGCCAGCTCGTCGACCGCCGTGGCCCCCGCCTCGCGGATGTGGTAACCGGACACCGATAACGGGAACCACCGAGGCATCTCCGCCGCGCAAAAGCGGGCCAGGTCGGTGACCAGGCGCATCGAGGGCCGGGGCGGGAAGACGAACTCCTTCTGCGCCTGGTACTCCTTCAGGATGTCGTTCTGCAGCGTGCCCCCGAGCTGGGCCCTGGCCACACCGGAGCCCTCGGCGGCGGCGACGTACATGGCCAGCACGACGGCGGCGGGGGCGTTGATCGTCATCGACGTGGTGACGGCGGCCAGGTCGATACCGGCGTAGAGGTCCTCGACGTCGGCCAGCGTGTCGACCGCGACTCCGCAGCGCCCGACCTCGCCCTCCGACCGCGGGTCGTCGGAGTCGCGGCCCATCAGGGTGGGAAGGTCGAAGGCGGTGGAGAGACCGTCGCCACCGGCGGCGAGGAGCTGGCGGAAGCGTTCGTTGGTGTCCGGCGCGGTGCCGTAGCCGGCGAACAGCCGCATCGTCCAGAGCTTCGTCCGGTACATGGACGCGTAGGGACCGCGGGTGTAGGGGAAGATGCCAGGCAGCTCGCCGTCGTCCGGCCCGTACACCGGCTCGAGCGGCAGGCCCGACGATGTCTCGAAGGCGACGTCGCGCTTGGGCGCCGCCTCGTAGGCCTGCGCCCACCGCTCCCGCCGGTCGGCGCTGCTCATGCCGCCCGGGCCTCTTCGACCCGGTCGGGGACACGCAACACGGGCGCAGCGTAGAGCGCCCGTGCGAGGCGGCGCGAGCCCGGGGCCGCCTCGGCGACGCACCAGCCCCGTCCGGTAAGGTCGCCTTCATGAGTGCAGCCGAACGTCAACCGCCCGATCGCAACCTCGCCCTCGAGCTCGTGAGAGTCACCGAGGTGGCGGCCCTGGCCGCGTCACGTTGGATGGGCCGGGGCGACAAGAACGAGGCCGACGGGGCGGCCACCGAGGCGATGCGGGTCCTCCTGCAGTCGGTTTCCCTCGACGGCATCATCGTGATCGGCGAGGGCGAGAAGGACGAAGCCCCCATGCTCTTCAACGGGGAGCAGGTGGGCAACGGCGAGCCGCCCGAGGTCGACATCGCCGTCGACCCCCTGGAGGGCACCACCCTCGCGGCCATGGGGCGGGGCAACGCCATCGCCGTCATCGCCGTCTCCGACAGGGGCACCATGTACGACCCGCCGGGCTTCTACATGAACAAGATCGCCGTGGGGGCCGAAGCGGCCGGGTCCGTCGACATCACCAAGTCGCCCACCGAGAACCTCAAGGCCATCTCCGAGGCAACGGGCAGGCCCGTCCACGAGTTGACCGCCGTCATCCTCGATCGTCCGCGTCACGACGACCTGGTGGCCGAGGTACGGGATGCCGGGGCGCGTATCCGCCGCATCCAGGACGGCGACGTGGCCGGCGCCATCTCCACGGGTTGGCCCGAGGCGGGGGCCGACGTCCTGTTCGGCATCGGAGGCACGCCCGAGGGCGTGATCTCGGCCGCCGCTCTGAAATGCATGGGCGGTGAGATCCAGGCTCAGCTCGTCCCCCAGAAGGAGGAGGAGCGCCAGGCGATCATCGACGCCGGGCGGGAGGGTGACCTCGACCGCATCCTCACCACCGACGACCTGGTGAAGGGCGACAACTGCTTCTTCGCGGCCACGGGCGTCACCGACGGGGAGCTGCTTCGCGGCGTGCACTACGACCGCAACGGGGCCACCACCCACTCGCTCGTGATGCGCTCGAAGTCGGGCACCGTCCGCACGGTGATGGCGCGCCACTCGCTGCAGAAGCTCCGCGAGTTCTCTGCGATCGATTTCGGCTAGAGGTCTCGGGTCAACTCCACGTAGTCGCGGCCGTCGGACCACTGCGGCAGGCGGACGCCCTCGACCCAGCCGCGGTGCAGGAAGAAGCCGTGACCCTGGCTGCCAATCTGCACCCGGCACGTCGTGCGCCGGCACCCGCGCTCCACCGCCATCGACTGGAAGGCGGCGAGCAGCCGGGAGCCGATCCCCTGGCCCCGGT
>DASZJY010000077.1:0-4601 GCA_035947635.1 Acidimicrobiales bacterium
CCCTCGATCTCTCAGAGGCGGCCACCCCGGTAGAGACGACGACCACCACCACGTCGACGACGGTCCCGCACACCACGACCACCACCGCGGCTCCCGTCGCCGCGCCGCCGGCCTCCAAGCCGCCGCCTCCCGGCCTGGGGCCCGGATCCCGTGGACCGGAGGTCGCCTCGCTCGAGCGCCGCCTCGACGCCCTGCGCTACGACCCCGGCTCGGTGGACGAGGTCTACGACCAGAACACCGTCTACGCCGTCGTGGCGTTCCAGAAGGTCCATGGGATGGCGCGTACAGGAAGGGCCACCGACGATGTCGTCACCGCGGTCAACGAGGCCAAGTCGCCGCCGCCCCCGATCGTCCCGGGCGGGGGCAGCTCGCGGGTGGAGATCGACCTCGACCGCCAGGTGCTCTTCCTGTACGAGGGCAACAACCTGTCCAAAATCCTTCCCGTCTCCAGCGGCAACGGCCAGAGGTTCTGCTCCGAGGGCTGGTGCCGGAGGGCCATCACCCGGGTGGGATCCTTCGCCGTGTACAGGCAGGCGCGCGGGTGGGAGAAGAGCCCCCTGGGCCGCCTCTACAACCCGCTCTACTTCGACGGGGGCATCGCCATCCACGGGTCGCAGTCGGTGCCGGCGAGCCCCGCCTCGCACGGCTGCGTGCGCATCCCCATGGCTGCCGCCGAGTGGTTCCCCCGGCGGGTCACCATGGGCACTCCGGTCTACGTGGCCGGGAACGGCACCGTCCCCACGCCGCGGGCGCCCGCCCCTCCGCCGCCGCCCGACTCGGCTGCGGCCGTCGGCAACCCCGCCCCGCCCGCCCCCCCGGCCGCCACCTTCCCACCCCCCGAGAGCACGGTGCCTCCCGAGGTCACGCCCACGACGAGCCCCGGGCTCCTGCTCCTTCCCCCGCCGCCAAGTTCGTAGCGCGCGTCAGGCGAGGCCGTTGCCGGCCGGCTGCTCCTCGTAGCCGGCGTAACCCGTGCGCTCGAGCTCCTCGGCCAGCTCGGGACCGCCGGTGGCGACGATGCGGCCCTGGCGCAGGACGGACACCCGGTCGGGCAGGAGCTCCTGCAGCAGCCGGCTGTAGTGGGTGATCACCAGCACGCCCAGGTTCTGCTCGCCCGTGAGCGCCTCCACCCGGCGGGCGACGACGCGTAGGGCGTCGACGTCGAGGCCGGAGTCGATCTCGTCGAGAACGGCGATCCTGGGTGCGAGCAGGGCCAGCTGTAGCGTCTCGTTCCGCTTCTTCTCGCCGCCGGAGAGATCGACGTTCAGGGGGCGCGTCAGGAGGGCGGTGGGCATGCCGATGCGCTCGGCCTCTCCCCGCACGAGCTCGGCCAGGTCGCCCGGATCGCGCCCCCGCGCCCGCATAGCCTCGGTGAGGGTGTCGGCCAGCGACACGCCGGGCACCTCGGTGGGGTACTGCAGCGCCAGGAAGAGGCCGGCCATGGCCCGTTGCCACGGCTCGAGGGCGAGCAGGTCGGTGCCGTCGAGGGTGATGCTGCCGCCGTGCACCTCGTAGCCCGGCCGCCCCATGATCACGTGGGCGAGGGTGGACTTGCCCGATCCGTTGGGGCCCATGACCGCGTGCACCTCGCCGCTCGACACGTCGATGTCGACGCCGCGGAGGATCTCCTGGCCCTCGACACCGGCGCGCAGGCCCTGGATGCGAAGCGTGCTCACCGCAGCTCCACCCAAACACTCTCCCCGTCGACGGTCACCGAGTACACCGGCACGGGCCGGGTGGCCGGCAACGACTGGGGCTCACCCGTCACCAACGAGAACGTGCTCCCGTGCTTCCAGCACTCGATCTCCTTCTCCTCGGGCCAGATCTCGCCCTCGGAGAGGGAGAAGTCGGCGTGGCTGCAGCGGTCGCCGACGGCGTAGAAGTCGTCGCCGATGCGGATGAGGGCGATGCGGTGCTCGTCGACGTCGAAGCGACGGGCCGTCCCGGGCGCCAGCTCGTCGACCGCGCAGAGGCGTTGGCGCTTGCCGCTCAAGAGCGGCCCGTCGCCAGCCGCCCGGCCAGCGTGTTGCGCAGGGACCCCACGAGCGACGGCGTGGGAAGGCGGTCGAGCACCTCGCCGAAGAAACCGAGGACGATCAGGCGCTCGACCACTCCCGGTGGGATCCCCCGGGTCTCGAGGTAGTAGCGCTGGTCCTCGTCGATGGGGCCCACTGCCGAGGCGTGGCTGCACCGCACGTCGTTGGTGTCGATCTCCAGGTTGGGCACCGACGACGCCTCCGCCCCCTCGGTGAGCACCAGGTTGCGGTTGGTCTGGAAGGCGTTGGTGCCCCTGGCCTCCTTCCTCACCCGGATGAGGCCGGAGTACACCGAGCGACCGCGGTCCTGCACCGCCCCCTTGAAGAGCAGGTCGCTGGTGGAGGAGGGGGCGGCGTGGTCCTGCAGGGTGCGGAAGTCGTGCATGCGGTCGCCGTCGGCGAAGTACACGGCCGTGAGCTCGGCGGTGCCCCCCTGGCCGGAGATGCGGGAGTCGGTGCGGACCCGGGCGTACGACCCGCCCAGGGCCACCACCGACGAGTGGAGGGTGGCGTCGCGGCCCACGTCGCTCAGCTGGTGGGCGACCTGCCACACGCGAGGACCGAGGTCCTGCAGGTTCAGGTAGCTGACACGCGCCGCCTGCGCCGCCCGCACCTCGACCACCGGGTCGACGAAGGCGGCAACGTCGGCCGACCCCTGGTGCTCGAGCACGGTGACCCCGCTGTCGGCGCCGGCGTCGACGAGCGTGCGCGGGAAGACGGCCAGTCCTTCGCCGTCGATCCAGTGGAAGACGACCACGGGCCGGTCGACGTCGAGGCCGGCGGGCACCCGCACCACCACCGCTCCGTCCAGGAAGGCGTCGTTGAGCTCGCCGAACGCGTCGCGGCCGTCGGGCGCCATCGCGTCGAGGAGCTCCTCGCCATCGTCGAGCCCGGCGACGTCGGCGACGACGAGCCCTCGGGCGGCGAGGGCGGGATCGACCTCGACGTCCACGAGCCGGCCGTTGTGGGTCACCGCCAGCGCCGCCCGGTCGCCGGCCAAGGCGATGACCGGCTCGAGCTGGGCGAGGACGGCAGTGCCGTCACGTCCCGCCGAGGCGGTGGTCGGGTCGGCCGGCGCGTAGGCGTCCAGGTCGAGCGAGGAGATGCGGCTGTACCGCCAGATCTCCTCCGACTCGGTGGGGAGGGAGAGGCCGGCGAAGCGCTCGGCGGCGGCGGCGCGCCGGGCGCGGAGCCACTCGGGGCCGCGCAGCGCGGAGGCGACGTCTGCGGTGAAGGTGCTCATGGTGGTCCGAGGTGTCAGGGGGTGGCGCGCCGTACCCCGTCGCCGCCGGGCGCGGCCCCCGCCCGCACGGGAGCGCCGTCGGAGTCGGCGTCAGAGGCCCGGGGCGGGCGGCGCCGCACTTGATGGCCGGCGGCGTCGTCGACGAGGCGGCCGACCTCGGCCCCGTCGATGGTCTCGTGCTCGAGGAGCGCCCGTGCCACCGCGTCGAGGCCGTTGCGGTGGCGGCGGAGGACCTCACGAGCCCGGTCCTCCTGCTCCCGCAGGATGAGCTCGACCTCCTCGTCGATCACCCTGGCCGTCTCGTCGCTGTACTCCCGGCTGTGCATGAGATCTTCGCCCAGGAAGACCATGCCCTGCGAGCCCCAGGCCATGGGGCCGACGCGGTCGCTCATGCCCCACTCCCGCACCATCTTGCGGGCCAGCTCGGTGCAGCCCACCAGGTCGTTGTTGGCGCCGGTGGAGATCGTGCCGAAGATCAGCTCCTCGGCGATGCGCCCGCCCAGGCGGACGACGAGCGAGTCCTGGATGTAGGGCCGCTGGTAGATGTGGCGCTCCTCGAGCGGCAGCTGCTGGGTGACGCCCAGAGCCATCCCAGTCGGCAGGATCGTGACCTTGTGCACGGGGTCGGCGTGCTCCATGACGTAGGCCAGCACGGCGTGGCCGCCCTCGTGGTAGGCGATGACCTCCTTCTCCTCGTCGGAGATCGCCATCGACTCCCGGCGCTGTCCCATGAGCACCCGGTCGCGCGCCGACTCGAAGTCCTGCATCTGGATCTTCTGGGAGCCCCGGCGGACGGCGAAGAGGGCGGCCTCGTTCACCAGGTTGGCCAGGTCGGCGCCGCTCATCCCGGGGGTGCCCCGGGCGATGAGGCTGAGGTCGACGTCGTCGCCCAGCTTCTTGTCCTTGCAGTGCACCTGCAGGATGGGAAGCCGCTCGTCGAGGTCGGGGAGGGGGACGACGATCTGGCGGTCGAAGCGGCCCGGTCGCAGCAACGCGGGGTCGAGGATGTCGGGCCGGTTGGTGGCCGCCATCATCACGACGCCCTCGGTGGTGTCGAAGCCGTCCATCTCCGAGAGCATCTGGTTGAGCGTCTGCTCCCGCTCGTCGTGGCCGCCACCGAGGCCTGCGCCCCGCTTGCGACCGATGGAGTCGACCTCGTCGACGAAGATGATGCAGGGTGCCTGCTTGCGGGCGGTCTGGAAGAGGTCGCGCACCCGGGCGGCGCCCACGCCCACGAACATCTCCATGAAGTCCGACCCGGTGATGGACATGAAGGGCACGCCCGCCTCGCCCGCCACCGCCCGGGCGATCAGCGTCTTGCC
>DASZJY010000078.1:0-4624 GCA_035947635.1 Acidimicrobiales bacterium
GACTCGGCGGGATGGCGCCGAGTCTTCCCGACCACGACCGGCCCCCGCGCCGAGCAGGCGGTACCGTTCGGGCGCGGGAGGCCCGCAGGCGGCCGAGGAGGCGGGAGGAGAAAAGGGGTGGACTACAGCAAGGTCAGCCCATCGTTGGCGGCGGCGTTCGACGACTATCGGGAGGAGGGCCGCGCCGCCCTCTCCGCCCACCAGCGGACGCTCGGCGTGGTTTCGGTGGAGCCCACGGCCAAGCCCGCCCGTGTGGTGGCGTTCCTCCATGCCGCCCAAGGGGCGAGTCTCGACCACCTGGCCGACCTGGGGGTGGAGGTGAACGAGGGCGAAGGCCCCATCCGCACCGGGATCGTCCCGCTGGACGCCCTGAGCGAGGTGACCGACGACCCCGCGCTGGCGCGCATCGTCCCCGCCCGCCGCCTCCGCCCGGTGATGGACGTGGCCACCGTCAAGGTCAAGGTCCGCCAGCTCTGGCAGACCTCCCGCCTGACGGGCAGGGGCGTGGTGATCGGCACCGTGGACACGGGCATCGAGCCGACCCACCCCAACTTCGCCGGGCGCATCCTGCGGATATGGGACCAGACGCTCAACGGGCCCGGCGTGCGCGAGGGCGCGTACGGCGCCGAGCTCACCGGTGACCTCATGCAGGTGTCGCGCGACACCATCGGCCACGGCACCCACGTGGCCGGCATCGCGGCAGCCGAGGACGACACCTACGGCGGCATCGCCCCGGCGGCCGAGCTCGTCGTCGTGAAGTCCGATCTCCTCACCGCCCACATCGCCGACGGCATCCGCTACATCTTCCGGGTGGCGGCCGAGCTCGGTCGCCCCGCCGTCGTCAACCTCAGCCTGGGCGGCCACGGCGACGCCCACGACGGCACCGACTCACTCTCGGCCATCATCGACGCCGTCTCCGGTCCCGGCCGCATCGTGTGCTGCGCCGCAGGCAACGAGGGCAACGACAACATCCACGCGGTGGCCCAGTTGCCCAAGGGCCGGCTGGCCTTCGCCTCCATGCCCATGGCCGTCCCCCCGATCCCCGCCGGGCAGCGCTTCCCTGTGGCTGCACTCAACGGCTGGTACTCGGCCGAGGACCACATCGAGGTGGCGGTGGCCTCGCCGGCCGGCGCCCAGACGCCCTTCCAGGGAATCATCGACGAGGGATCGCCGGCCCGCACGTACCGGCTCCCCGACGGGGTGGTGCGCATCACCACGCCCGGCCCCGACCCGGCCAACGGCGACGTCAACTTCTTCGTGCAGTTCCAGCCAGCGCCGACACCTCCCGGTCCCCTGCCGCCCCGGGCGGGGGCGTGGCGCCTGCGGCTGCGGGCCTGGCGGGTCGTCAATGGCCGGGTCGACGTCTGGAGCATCGACGAGTTCGCCGGCCAGTTCACCGGCTCGTCGGTCCAGGACAACATGAAGGTCGGGTCGCCGGGCGCGGCCACCCGGGCCATCACGGTGGCCTCCTACACGACCAAGGTCGAGTGGACGGACATCTTCGGCAACCCCCGCCAGACGTGCCTCGAGGAGGACGACATCTCGGAGTTCAGCAGCGAGGGGCCTCGGCGCGACGGTGAGGAGAAGCCCGACATCGCCGCCCCTGGGGCGATGATCGTGTCCGCCCTGTCGGTGCACTCGCCGGTGAACCCCGCCTTCCTCATCGACGACCTCCACCGGGTGATGGCCGGCACGAGCATGGCCTGTCCCTTCGTGAGCGGTCTGGTGGCGCTGCTCCTCGAGCGCACGCCGACGCTGCGGCCCGAGGCGGCCAAGCGGACATTGCGCAACCACAGCGCCATCCCGGGGCAGCCCAGGGGGGCCTTCGACATCAAGTGGGGGTACGGGGTCATCGACGCCGCCCGCCTGGCGCCGAGGCCCAAGGCGGCCAAGAAGGCGGCCAAGACCGCAGGCAGGTGAGGCCGACGGACCACGCCAAGCTCGACGCTGCCCTGGCCTCGGCCCTCGAGGACGTGCCCGGTTCCGAGGCCCGGGTGCTGCCCGTCTTCGTGGAGATGGCCGGCGAGGTGCCCGAGGACGGTCGCTCGATGCTGCGCGAGCTCGGAGTGGGGGAGCCGACAGGGAGCGTGGCCACCGCCAGCCTCTCCGCCCGCCAGGTCGCCGACCTCTCCGACCAGCCATGGGTGCGCTACCTGCGCCTCTCCGGCCGGCTGCGCCTGCTCGGGCAGTGACCGGCGGGTAACCCCCGATGAGGGTGGCGGTGACCGGCGCCACCGGCAATCTCGGCACGAGCGTGCTGGCCGCGCTCGCCGAGGAGCCCGCAGTGGACTCCGTCGTGGGGATCGCCCGTCGCCGCCCGGCGGTGTCGTGGCGCAAGGTCGAATGGCGTGCCGCCGACGTCACCCGCCACGACCTCGCCGCTGTCTTCGAGGGAGCCGGCGCCGTCGTGCACCTGGCGTGGATCGTCCAGCCCAACCACGACGCCGCCGCGTTGCAACGGGTGAACGTCGACGGCACGCTGCGGGTGCTGGAGGCGGTGGTGAGGGCCAGGGTGCCGGTCCTCGTGTGCGAGTCCGCGTTCGGGGCCTACTCGGCCGGTCCCGCCGACCGGGCGGTCGACGAGTCGTGGCCGACCCACGGTCTGGCCGGCTCCTGGTACTCACGGCAGAAGGCCTACGTCGAGCGCGCCCTCGACGCCTTCGCGCTGGCCCACCCGCACGTCCGGCTCGTCCGCTTCCGCTCCGCCTACATCCTCAAGCGGCAGGCGGCGGCCCAGGCGCACCGCCTCTACGGCGGCCCGCTCCTGCCCCACGCCCTCGCCCGACCCGGAACCCTGCCCGCCGTTCCCTTCCCGGCCGGCATGCGATTCCAGGCGGTGCATTCCTCCGACGTGGGCCGCGCCTACCGCCTGGCCCTCGTGGGTGACGCTCACGGCGCGTTCAACCTGGCCGCCGAGCCGGTGCTCGACGCCGCCGCGGTCCGTTCGGCGATGGCGACGCGCACCGTGCCGGTGCCCCCTCGGCTGGTGCGCGCCGCGGTGTCGGCGAGCTGGCACCTGCGGCTCCAGCCCACGTCGCCCGACTGGGTCGACCTCCTGGTCCGCCCGACGCTGCTCGACACGCGACGAGCCCGTTGGGAGCTCGGGTGGTCGCCCGGCCACCGTGCCACCGAGGCTCTCGCCGAGTTCATGGAGGGTGTCGCCGACGGGGCGGGAGGCGAGACCCCGCCCCTCCTGCCTCTCGACCGCTCCCGCCCGTCGTTCCGGCCCTGATCGCCGGACCCGTCGTCCGGTTGACAGGTCGTCGAACTCAGGCACACTCGGCGTACCAGGACAGGGGGGTCCCATGACCAAGAGCCGCATCGCCGTCCTCTCTCGCACGCCCGCCCGGAGGGCCCGGGCCCTGGGCGCCTGCGTGCTGGCCGCCGTCCTCGTCAGCCCGGTGGCGTTATTGCCCGCCTCCGCCTCCCACCTGCCCTCATGCTTCGGCTACACCCCCACCGCCACGACGGTGGGGCCCGGCGGCGTAATCCTCGGGACAGAGGGGGACGACGTGATCCTCGGCACACCGGGGAACGACCGCATCAGCGGCGGGGGCGGCGACGACATCATCTGCGGGCTGGGCGGCAGCGACGACATCGCCGGTGGCGGCGGCATCGACGAGATCGACGCGGGCGCGGGGAACGACCGGGTCAGCGGCGGCGACGGCGACGACCTGCTGTCCGCCGGTTCCGGCAACGACCAGGTCGCCGGCAGCCCCGGTGACGACCTGGTCAGGGGGCAGGAGGGGAACGACGTAACCAGCGGTGGGCGGGGGGCCGACGCCTGCGAGGGCGAGTCGAGCGCCGGCTGTGAGGGCGCCCCCCGGCCGAGGTTGGTCGTGGGCGAGACCTTCGCCATCCCCACGACCAACCCGGCGGTCAGCACCGCCGGCTCGGTCCACGCCTACTGGGAGATCATGTACAACGGGCTGCTCGCCCTGGACGAGGAGGGCAACCCGGTCCCCGAGCTGGCGATCGAGGTCCCGACCGTCGCCAACGGGGGGATCCTCGACGGAGGCGCCACCTACATCCTGCGCCTGCGCGACGACGTCTTCTGGCACGACGGCGTGCAGTTCACCGCGGTCGACGTCAAGTTCACGTTCGAGAAGGCCCTCCTCGTCCACCATGCCCGGACGAGGAACATGGCATCGGCGCTGGCCTCGTGGAACCCGACGACGCAGACGGCCTCCATCGACGTGCTCGACCCCTTCACCGTGCGGTTCCGGTTCGCCAACCCGTACGCCCCACTGCTCCAGCAGCTGAACGTCACCGAGGCCCCCATCATCCCGGCCCACCGCTACGTGGGTCTGCCCGCCTCGGCCTACGACGCCAACGGCAATCCGACGTTGGCCACCTTGAACGCCAACACCGTCGGAACAGGGCCGTTCATGTACGCGGGCGTGACCGCCACCGAGGCGAGGGTCGTCCGCAACCCGAGGTACTTCCGGGCGCCCCGGCCCTACCTCGAGGAGATCGTGATGCGGCCGCTGATCGACGACGTGGCCCGGTTCAACGCCCTGGTGAGCGGTGCCGTCGACTTCCTGTGGGACGTGCCCAACCCCAACGTGGCCGCCCTCGAGACCAATCCCGGTTTCCGCACCGAGCGACTGGGTCGCCTCGGTGC
>DASZJY010000079.1:0-2716 GCA_035947635.1 Acidimicrobiales bacterium
GCCCTGTCCTTCGGGCGCCTCCTGTGCGTGCCGCTGTTCCTCTGGCTCCTGTTCGGCCGGGACAACCGGGCGGGGGCGGCATGGCTGCTCGCCGCCTTGGGAGCCACCGACTGGGTCGACGGGTACATCGCCCGGCGGTTCGACCAGGTCTCGACGGTCGGGAAGGTCCTCGACCCCGTCGCCGATCGGGTGCTGCTGCTGGTGGGGATCGTCGCCATCCTCGTGGACGGGTCGGCCCCCATCTGGCTGGGCGTGGCCGTGCTCGCCAGGGAGCTCCTGGTCTCGGCGGGCGTCCTGGCGCTGACGGCGATGGGCGCCCGCCGGGTGGACGTCTCGTTGGCGGGCAAGACCGGCACGTTCGCCCTGATGATGGCCTTCCCGCTGTTCCTGGTCGCCAACGCCCCCAACAACTCGTGGGAGGGGCCGCTGCGGGCCGTCGCCTGGGGGTGCGCCGTCGTGGGATTGGCGTTCTCGTACTGGTCGGCGTTCGCCTACATCCCCCTCGGGCGGGCCGCCCTCCGTGAGGGCCGCGGCGGCCGTAAGCCGCCGGCCGACCCCGAGGGGGGTTCGGCCGCAGGAGCCGGTCGGGTAGGGTCGACCGGGTGAAGGCCGTCATCATGGCGGGCGGGGAGGGCACTCGGCTCCGGCCCCTCACCTCCAACCTGCCCAAGCCGCTCATGTCGCTCGTCAACCGGCCGATGATGGAGCACATCGTGCGCCTCCTGAAGCGGCACGGCTTCGACGACATCGTCGTCACCGTGGCCTTCATGCCCCAGACCATCCGGAGCTACTTCGGCGACGGGTCGGACTTCGGGGTGCGCATGGTCTACGCCACCGAGGAGACGCCACTGGGCACGGCCGGCTCCGTCGGCAACGCCAAGGACGAGCTCGACGAGCCGTTCCTCGTGATCTCGGGCGACGTCCTCACCGACGTCGACCTCGGCGCCATCGTCGACTTCCACAAGGACCGGGGGGCGATGGCAACCATCGCCCTGAAGTCGATGGAGGACCCCCTCGAGTTCGGCATCGTGATCACCCGGGAGGACGGCTCCATCGAGCGCTTCCTCGAGAAGCCGGGCTGGGGCCAGGTCTTCAGCGACACCGTCAACACCGGCATCTACGTGCTCGAGCCGGAGATCTTCGACTTCATCCCCCCGGACGAGTCGGTCGACTTCTCCGAGGACGTCTTCCCGGCCATCCTCGAGGCGGGCAAGCCCCTGTTCGGTTACGCCGTCGACGGCTACTGGGAGGACGTGGGCACCCTCGACGCCTACCTCGGTGCGCACCGCGATGTCCTCGACGGCAAGGTGGAGGTGGAGCTGGCCGGGTTCCGCCTGGCCGACGGCGTGTGGCTCGGGGAGGGCGCGGAGATCGACCCCAACGCCGACGTCCACGGCCCCATCGTCGTCGGCGAGCACTGCCGGGTCGAGGCCGGCGCCCACCTGGGCGAGTACACCGTGCTCGGCTCCAACGTGATGGTGCGGGGCGACGCCTCCATCGACCGCTCCGTCGTGCACGACAACGCCTACATCAGCCAGTCGGTGCAGTTGCGAGGGACGGTCGTCGGGCGGGCCAGCGACCTGCGGCCCTACTCCCGCTGCGAGGAGGGCGTCGTGCTCGGCGACGAGTGCCTGGTCGGCGAGCACGCCGTCATCAACCAGGGCGTCAAGGTCTACCCCTTCAAGACCGTCGATCCCGGCGCCATCATCAACTCCTCGATCGTGTGGGAGTCCCGGGGATCGCGCAGCCTCTTCGGGCGCATGGGCATCACCGGCCTGGCCAACGTCGACGTCACGCCCCAGCTGGCCGTGCAGGTCGCCATGGCCTACGGCACGACTCTGAAGAAGGGCGCCACCGTCACCACCTCGCGCGACTCGAGCCGGGCCGCCCGCGCCCTCAAGCGGGCGGTGATGGCCGGGCTCAACGCCACCGGCGTCCACGTCGACGACCTCGAGATGGCGCCCGTGCCGGTGACCCGCTTCCAGGTCCGGGCCGAGAGGGCGCAGGGCGGCCTCACCGTGCGGCTGTCCCCCGGAGACCCCCAGTCGGTGAGCATGCGCTTCTTCGACGCCGACGGCACCGACCTGGCCGAGGGGGCGCAGCGCAAGATCGAGCGGGCCTTCCACCGCCAGGACTTCCGCCGGGCCTTCGCCGCCGACATCGGCGACATCCGCTTCGCTCCGCGGGCCCTCGAGTTCTACACCGCCGCTCTCATCGACACCGTCGATGTCGAGGCGATCCGGTCCTCGGGGTTCCGAGTCGTCGTCGACTACGCCTACGGCACCACGTCCACCGTCATGACCCAGGTCCTGGCCAAGCTGGGGGCCGACGTGCTGGCCGTGAACCCCTACGCGTCCACGGCGGGGGCGACGTCGTTCGAGAGCAGCGCCCACGCCGCCCGAGTGGCCGACCTCGTGCACACGTCCGACGCCCATCTGGGGGCGGTGATCGATCCCGACGGCGAGCACCTCATCCTCATCGACGACGAGGGGCGCGTGCTCGACCACGAGCAGGCCCTCCTCGCCATGGTCACGCTGGTCAGCGGCGCCCACGAGGGTGCTCGCGTCGCCCTTCCCGTCGCCGTCAGCGGGGCGGCCGAGCGCATCGCCGCCGAGGCGGGCGCCGAGATCGTCTGGACCAAGGTGTCGTCGGCCGACCTCATGGACACCGCCGGGGGTGAGGACGGCATCGTCTTCGGCGCCAGCCAGGACGGCGG
>DASZJY010000080.1:0-12220 GCA_035947635.1 Acidimicrobiales bacterium
CCGCCCGCATGCCCGGCCGCGCGGTCAATACTGCCCGGCGACGGAGCCGGACCAAACAGTCCGGGCGACGGGTCCGTGACCTTCGGACAGGACATGGGAGGCTGCATCCGCGTGGGTAGGTGCTCGGAGCGGGCGAGGCGATGGGCGGTGACCGTCCTGGCCGCGGGCGTCGCTTCGGGGGTGGTGGTTGCCGTCCGGGTGTGCACCCGCTCAGGGCACGAGCGGGGCCGCCCGTTCTTCGGGCGCTGCTATGGCCAGTTCAGTCGACGCGCCGACGCAGGGGAGCTCGGCGTCCGGCGGCGCATGCTGCTCGCCGACGCACGGGGACGGGTGCTCGACCTGGGGGCGGGACCGGGGGACGTCTTCCGGCATCTCCCCACCGCGGTGAGCGGGCTCGTGGCCATCGAGCCCGACCGGACCATGTTGAAGCAGGCCCGACGTCGCCTAGGGGAGGCGCCCGCACCGGTGCCGCTCGTGCGGGGCGTCGGCGAGCGGCTGCCCTTCTCCGACGCGGCCTTCGACACTGTGGTCGCCGCCCTCGTTCTCTGCACGGTGGACGACCCCCACGCGGTGGTCGCGGAGATCCACCGGGTGCTGCGTCCCGGTGGGCGCCTCCTGCTGATGGAGCACGTCCGGGCCAGCGACGAGACCCTTGCCCGCTGGCAGGACCGGCTCCAGCCTCTGTGGTCGCGGTGCAACGGTGGGTGCAGGCCGAACCGCACGACGCTCGAGACGGTCCGCGAGGCCGGGTTTCGGTTCCAGGCCTTGGAAGAGTACGGCTATCCGGTCTTGCCCCACATCCGGGGGCAGGCGGTGAGATAGCACCTGGGCGGGCCAGAGGCACCGTTTGGCTTCGCGCCCTCCCGGGAAGGAGCGGGGCCTGAGACCGACGACCAGCGGGAGGTCCGATGAGGCTCAGGCGATTCGCCAAGACCGTCGTGGCGGTGGCTCCACTCGTCCTGGGAACCGCGGGTCCGGCCCACGGATGCCTCGTGCTGCCCGAGAACCAGGGAACGGACCGCGCCGCCGTCAGCAGCGAGCAGATCGAGTGCGGCCCCGTCGGTTGTGGGCCCAACGCGCCGTTCGAGGAGATGCAGGAGGCGGACGCCCTGAACCAGGGCCAGGGCTTCGAGTGCGACCCGATGTGCGTAGCGGGGAACCCCGACCAGTCCGGCGGGCCGACGCCCTAATCCCGTAGCAGCCGCCGTTCTCGTCGCCCCCGGCGAGCTCGCGGGCTTCCCGACGTCCACGCTCGGACGGCGGGGACCCGGCACAGGACCGGTTCATGAGGCGACACGGCTGGCTCACACAACAAGGCGTTGCCCTCCGACCGATCGGCATCGGCGCGCGTAGGGTGACTGGTATGGCGGGCAGGAGAGTCACGATGCGCTCGATGAGGCGCAGTTGGAGCGCATTCGTGGCCTGAGTCGACGGAGGCTCGGGGACCAGCGTCTCCGGGTTTGTTCAGCACGCTGTCGGGATGACCCCTGGGGCGACGTCGGCGTCGACGCGTTGGCGCATGTGACGTACCAAAGCACCCTGCGTTTGAGCTAGGTGTGTGGCCCCTGACGGTCCCCCGGGGGAGGCCGCCACCGGCCTGCCCGTCGCCCCGTGATGTTCCCACTTCCGAGCCGGCGCTTTCCCGGAGTTCGACGTGGTACCAACGGTCGGGGGACGTCCTTCACCGCCACCTCGCCCACCCCCTACCACACCGGCTTCATGGTCTCGCCTCGCTGGGGCCGGGCTGGGCCCGGTTCCATCTTGCGGGCGTTGGGCTGGGAAGCGACATGGCGCCGGCCTCCTACTAGGGCAGCGCGAACACCATCAGGGCATCTCCCCGCGGTACCCCGAGCGCTCCCGGCGCGAACCCCTTGACCCAGCCGCCCCAGCCCACGGGGACGGCGATGTACTGCTTGCCGTTCACGCTGTAGCTGACGGGGTTGCTGTGGTGGCCGCTGCCGGTCTGGTGCTGCCACAACAGGGCGCCGGTGCGGGCGTCGTAGGCGTTGAACTCACCAGTGGGCTCGCCGGCGAAGACGAGGTCGCCGCCGGTGGCCAGCACCGAGGCCACCATGGGCTTGTCGTTCCTCCATTCCCACACCCTGCGGCCGGTGGCGGGGTCGAAGGCCCGCACGGCGCCCCAGTGGTCGGGATGGGTGGTGGCCTCCCCGCCGTAGTAGGGCAGGCCCTCCTTGAACTCCACCGGCTCGACCCGGAAGTTGGCGCAGGACTCGATCACGGGGACGTAGAGCAGCCTGGTCCTGGGGCTGTAGGAGGCATGGGTCCACTCCTTGCCCCCCGCCGGCCCGGGGCAGATGTCGACGCCTTCACGGGTGGGGACCTTCCTCGGCGTCACCCTGCCGGAGGCGTCGATCTCCCCCCAGTCGAGGCGCTCGACGAAGGGCGCGACCCGCACCAGCTGACCGTTGGTGCGGTCGAGGACGAAGAAGTACCCGTTCTTGTCGAAGTGGGCCAGCAGCTTGCGACCGTCGAGGTCGAAAAGGATGTTCTCGTTGTTGCCGTCGTAGTCCCACAGGTCGTGGGGGGTCCACTGGTAGTGCCAGCGCTGGGCGCCGTCATCGGGGTCGATGGCCACCACGGAGGAGGTGTACAGGTTCGCCCCCGGGCGGACGCTGCCGTCGAAGTCGGGCGAGGGGTTCCCCGTCCCCCAGTACATGAGGTCCAGCTCGGGGTCGTAGCTGGCGGTGATCCAGGCGCTGCCGCCGCCCCGGTTGCGGGCCTCACCCCTAGCCGGCCACGTCTCCCCGCCCGGTTCCCCCTGCTTCGGGATGTTGTAGCGGCGCCAGACCCGCTGGCCGGTCTCGAGGTCGTAGGCGTCGATGTGGCCCAAGATCCCGTACTCGGCGCCCGAGGTCCCCACCACCACCAGGTCCTTCACCACGAGGGGGGCGAGGGTGGCGCTCTCGCCCGCCCGCACATCGCCGAACACCTCCCTCCACACCGGTCGGCCGTTGGTGGCGTCGAGGGCGACGAGGTGGGCGTTCTGGGTGGCCACGAACACCTTGCCCTCCGCCACGGCCACGCCTCGGTTGACGTTGCCGCAGCACAGCGGGGTGTCGATGGGGATCTCGTGCTTGTAGCGCCAGAGCTCCTGGCCCGTCTCGGCGTTGGCCGCGAACACCCAGCCGTCCCAGGCGGAGACGTACATGACGCCGTCGACGACGATGGGGGCGGCCTCGAAGGAGTACGTCCCCTCGCTCGCCTGCACGCCGAACTGGCCGAACTGGAAGGTCCACGCCGGGCGCAGGTCTTGGACGTTGCGGGTGTTGATCTGGTCGAGGGAGCTGTAGCGCTGGGCGTCGTAGGCGCCGTAGTAGGTGAGCCAGTTGTGCGGCTCGGAGCGGGCCCGGAGGATGCGGTCGAAGGTGACCACGGCGGCCACCGGTGGGGCGCTGCCTACCGCCCCGCTCAGGGACCCGAGGTCGCGGCCCTCTTCCTTGAGCGGGTACTCGCGACCCTCGTCGGCGCAGGCAGAGAGGAGGGCGGCGGCGAGCAGCAGGCAAAGCCCGATCCGGACGGGGACGAGGGGGCGGCCAGCGTGGGTCAAACGACACTCCTCACGGTCGGGGCTGCTTGGGGCGGTCGAGGCGGGCCTCGTCGGGCACGTCGCCCTTGACGAGGATCAGCCCCAGCATCCCCCGCCCCACGTGGTTGCCGACGGGGCAGCCGAACCAGTAGTAGCCGGGGCCGTCGAGGGTGACCCGCGCCCTTCCCCGGGAGTGGATCGGCAGGTTGAGGTACTGCTTGTCGCCATTGCTCGGCAGGATGGCGGCGTGGTGGACGTAGGGGTCGTCGTTGAACAGCTCGACCTCGAGCACGCCGGGGTGGGGCATGACGACGATGGCGGGCGTCCAGATGAGCTCCCCCGACGGCGCCCGTATGTCGACGCGCATCACGCCGTCGGAGCCCTCTTTGGCGTGGGCCAGTCCTCCATGGGCGAAGAGGCGGCCGACGATCTCCTTGTTCTGCTTGTCCACCCCAGGCAGCTCGTTCACCAGCTTGACGACCTGGGGGTCGAGCTGCTTGAGCACGCTCGGGCGGAGCAGACGGAAGTAGTCGGGGAAGACCACCGCCAGCAGACCCAAGACGAGCACCACGCCCACGGCAACACCAAGGCGGGTGTATCGACGTCTCATCGCGGCCCGTCCTCAGCCTGATGCTGAGCACGCCACCGGATCCCAGCCAGGCGCGCCCTTATGCCCGCGCGAGCCTTCGCTGCCTCAGCCCGAGTCACTCTCGAAGCTTCGCGTGCTATCCCAGCCCCCACGTGAAACCCTGCCACGAGAACCCTTAACTGTCTCGAAACTTTAGCCCCGCTTAAGGTCCTGACCGGCTTCGGTCCCGATGGCTTCGGATAGGTCTCCCACGCCGCCGTCTCGGAGTCCCCACCCGCCATGACTGCTTTCCCGGGACCCAACTTGCTGCCACGACCACAGGCGCGGGAGGCCCCGGTGTCGGTTGAGCGGATTCTCGTCGTCGAGGACGATCCCAGCGTCGCTGAGGTAGTCGGGTGCTACCTGCTGGCCTCACGGAGCGCGTCACGTCCGAGCGGCCCGGGGCGGACTGAACCCGGCCGACCGCCTGGTGCTGCAGGACACCCGCGCCGCACGGTGAGGCGCGCCGGCGCGAGGAGGACAAGGCGGTGCGGGAGTCGGCCGGGGCCCGAGCCGAGTTCTCTGGGCCGGCGCCTTCCAAAGCCCGGCGTCATCGGCCAGCAGTTCACCCGGTCGGCTAACCAGCACGCATGCGGACTACTCCGCGACCCACGTGGTCGGCGAGCTCATCGGCTATGCCGAGTCCGACGAGGCCCGCCTGCAGGCCACCCTGGCGCTGGCCTTTCGCCCTGGCCGAGGAGCATTCGGATAGGGAATGAAGTCTGCCGCCGCTTGAGGGCAACGATCCTCCGTGAGCGGTCGATCACAACGACTGGTGGGTCAGCTCGGTGGCAAGCTCGCCGGCCCGTTTGTGCAGAGGTCGCTTGTTCCAAGTTTCGAGATCGATCTCCGTGGAGACACCGAGGTCCTCGTCGAAATGCGTCGCCAGCTCCGCCACGAGACTCCGGTCGAAGATGGCGACGTTGATCTCCAGGTCGAGGTCGAACGAGCGGCTGTCGAAGTTCCCCGACCCAACGTTGGCCCAGCAGTCGTCGACCAGTAAGACCTTGGCGTGCAGCATGGTCCGGTCGTACTCGTAGATTCGAGCGCCGGCCTCGAGCAGCTTCCGGTAGGAGCGGTGCCCTGCCTGACGGGCCACCTCCTTGTCCACCTGTTGGCCGTTCACCAGAATGCGCACGTCGACGCGTCGCCGGGCCGCGTCCCAGAGGGCGTCCTCGAAGGCCCTGTCCGGTGCGAAGTAGGCCGTCGTCATCCACAGCCGCTCCCGCGCCCCGGCGATGGCGGCATAGAAGAGCTGGGTCGTGGCGGTCGGGCCGCCTATCGGTGTGCTGCGCGTCACCTGCAGGGCCACTCCGTCGTCGAAAGGGGCGATCTCAGGGACATGGGCGGCGCTCAGGAGCCCACCGGTCGCCTCGGTCCAGTTCTCGAGGAACCCGCCCAAGAGATCGGTCACGGCCGGGCCTTCGACCCGCAGATGCGTCTCTCGCCAGTGGGAAGGATCCTCGGCATCGCCGGTCCAGACGTCGGCGATGCCCACCCCGCCGACAAAGCCCAGGGTGCCGTCGACGACGAGGATGCGGCGGTGCATCCGGTTGTTCAGCCTCCTGACCTGGTACCAGCTCGGGGGGCGAAAGATGGCGATGTTCACCCCCGAGCGTTCCAGGCGACCCAAACGGCCGCCGTCCAACCTTGCTGAGCCGTAGCCGTCGAGGACGACGTTGACCTCGACGCCGGCGTCGGCCCGCTCGATCAGCGCCTCGCTGAAGCGGTCGGAGATGTCCCCGGGCCAGTAGATGTAGGACGACAGGTCGATGGTGGCCTTCGCCGACGAGATGGCCTCGAGCATTGCGCCCAGCGTGGTGCCGTTGCGCATCACGACGACCCGGTTGCCGGGGCGGAGAGATGTCCCGGCCATGGCCGAGACGAGGCGGGCGAACTCGGCGCTCCCAGGCCGGGGCGGGTCCGACAGGTCGAACCGCCGTTGTGTCGACGCCTTGTACCTCGCAACCTGGTAGGCGAGGAGCCCGGCTGCGCCCAGGCCGGCACCGGCAACCGTTCGGCGAACGGGAAACGGCGACACTGTGGCCTCCCTCTATCGGCGGGGCGCCGAGGACATGTTCGGCGACAGAGACTCCCGACTAGACCTCATGCGGGTAGCGGCTGTCATATGGCGAGGGAAGCACCGCCCGGCCAGCGAGGGCGAGAACAACCCTGGCGGTACTCTGGCTCGACAGTTGCGCTCTGCCAGCATGCGCCGCCTAACCATACCGATCTGAGCCGACAGGCCACTGAGCCTGGCTCGGACGTCCTTGGTATTCCCGAGTGCACGCCCAGAACCGCCCCTCATGACTGATGACGCCGCGCGGCCGAGGGCGAAGACCGGATCTTCCAGGGCGAGGTTGAGCAAGGGGCGTCATTGAAGCCGCGACCGGCTGCAGCCGCCACCCGCCACGCCCAGATGACCATCGGCACTTGGAGGGGAAGCCGAGCCCAGGCCGCCACGGGTGAGCCCAGAGGGAAGGGTCGGCCAGGGATGCCTCCGTCCACGGTCATCTTGACCGGGTTTGCTGCTGTCAGGATGGGAGCCGGGAGGTGGTCTCGGGTGGAGGCTGACCGACGTGCCCCGGTTCACGAGACGGGCGAGATCTTTGTCGACGCTCGTCCGGAAATCGTCTGGGACACGCTGACCGATCTCGCGTCCTGGCCGAGGTGGATGCCAGGCGTCAAGGCCATGCAGGTCGAACAACCGGCCGGCGTGGGCACGAGGTTCCGGTGGAGGGCTGGACCAGGCACGATCCGGTCCGAAATCCTCGAGAGCGATCGTCCGCGAAGCGTCGGATGGAAAGGTCGAACTCTCGGCATCGACGCGCTCCACGCCTGGCGGATGGAGGAGCAAACCGGTGGTTGCTACGTTTCGACGGAGGAGTCATGGCGTGGTGCGCTGGCTCGTATGCTCCCCGGAGTCATGCGGAAGGCAGTACGGAGGGCGCTCGATGATGGTCTCCCTGCCCTGAAGGAAGAGGCGGAGCGCCGCGCCGGACCCGAGACCTGACCCAAGGGTTGATCCCCGTCGCGTTCCAGTCCGGGATCCCCGATCGGAACGGAGCCGTCTCGACCGTCAGGAGTCCCAGCCCGCAGTGGCCAAGCCGATGACCGTTCTCGGAGAGGCGCTGGTGGCCGCGCCGAAAGCGATCATCTTCGACGTGTCCTCCTTCGAACCGTATGGACACGGCTGTCTCAGTGGCCAGGGAGGCCGGCGACGGCCTGCCCGTCGCCCGGCAGTGTTCCTACTCTGGCGACCGGCTCGAATCGTGCAAAACTCCCGCCGCCGCGGCCAAGTCAGCCCACGAGGGCGTCGAAGCCCGCCTGGTCGACGGGGACGTACCACATCTCCGAGACCTTCCCGTCTCGGAAGTGCATCACGAAGACCTCGTTGAATTCGGTGGTCTTCCCGTCCTTCACGGCCTTGCCCCGCTGGAGGATGACGCCGTGCTCGTCGTCGGCGAGGTAGGCGTGGTTCTCGAACGTGTACTCGCCCATCGCCTCCATGAATTCGCCGAAGAGCTCTTGGAGCTTGTCCTTCCCCTCGTAATCGCCGGCCAGCCGGTTCCTCCCTGGGGCGTGAACCACGACGTCGTCGGTGTAGTACGAGAAGAAACCCTCGAGGTCACCGCGTTGCATGGCTTCGTCGGCCATGCGCAGCGCGTCTGCATTCGGATGAGCCATCGCTTCTCCCCTCTCACGAGAAACGATCGCGACTGTAGGTCCGGTGGCCAGAGAACGGATGTCCGGGGCGAGGCCGGGTTCGTCGACCGCCATCCAAGGTGGTCATCCGTCACCATCCGGAGGTTGACGATCCGGACCAGCTGGCGAGCCGTCGGCGCCGGCCTACTGCCGCTCGCTCGCCGCGTCCTCAGGCTGCGACAGCGCACCTGTCCGCCCCGCTCGGCGGTGAGTCAGGCGCTTGGCGCCAGCCTGGGGCCGCCGGGGCCGGTGGTCAGCGTCCGCTCGGAGGATCGCCGAAGCCACACGGACCCTCACCGCCGGCGCTGGTTCCTGCGGTCATAACGCCCTGGTGCCCGGGCGCGTCCTCGTTCAGGAACTTGCTCGCGACAGTCTGGCATCCCTGGGTGTCGGTGCTCGGCTCTGCAGACGCAGCCGTGATCGGACCGACGAGCGCCGTGGCGCCGGCAAGGGCAAAGAGGATGATCCGTCTTCTCATTTGCTACCGCCTCCTCGGTGATGGTGGGGCATGTCGACGCCGAATGCAGCGAGGACCAGACCCCGCCGGAGGACCTCACGACGGAGACGCCGCATGTGATGGCGCGAGCCGACTTCGACCCTCCCCACACGGGACCCCCGTTCGCAGAGGACCACGACGGTTCCCTACCCCTGGCAGCAAGGCCGTGCACTAGGTGACACCAGCAGCTAATGGGAGGGCACACCAGCCGATCGAGCGCCCTGGAGGGACAGTTGACTGATCGTGCACACGACAGACGTCCGAGCTGGATCCTCGCAACATCCTGTCTCCCGCGCCGTGGCCAGCTGCAGTATGAGCTCGGGCATCCGGCGGCCCTCAGGCCGAGCGAGCCTCGCAGCGTTGTGGCACCTTGTGGGTGAGGGGAACGGAGGGAGAAAGCAGGTGGGCAGCGCACGGGAGCTGGCTGAGCAGTTCTACGAGCGTTTCGGTGCAGGTGACTTCGACGGAGCGCGGTCCCTCTTCGCAGAGGACTGCCTAACGATCACGCCAGCGGGCAGCTTCAACCCCGAGCAACACGAAAGTTTCGGGCGGGCCTTCAAGACCGCGCTCCCCGACGCCCGCATGGAGCTGGTGCGCGCCGTGGAGGCGAACGACGAGGTGTACATCACTGGCCGCTTCAAGGGAACGCACGAGGGAGACCTCGTCTCTCCGCAAGGGACGATCCCGGCATCGGGCAAGGCGTTGGACATGCCGTTCGCCGACTACTTCAGGACCAGCGGCGGACAGATCACAGAGCACGAGGTGATCTGGGACCAGATGACCCTCCTCGCACAGCTTGGTGCCTTGCCACAGACGTGACGCTCGGTGCGCCCACATCTCAGCCCGACACGGGTACCACGACGACCATGCGGGCCGTCGGGCCATGATTCTTTGAACCGGACGGCTGGGCGCCCCTCTCGTGCCAGCATGCCGGGATGCGCTTCCAGGTCGAGCACCGCTTCTCGGCGCCCGTCGGAGCGGTGACCAACGTCCTCGTCGACCCCGCCTTCCACCGGGAACTCGAGCTGCCCGACCTGCGGCTTCTCGAGGTGGTCGACCATCGCGACAACGGCGACGGGGCCGTCCTGGCGCTGCGCTACTCCTACGTCGGGCATCTCGACCCCGTGGCGTCGCGCCTGCTGGGCGGCCAGCGGTTGAGCTGGCTGCAAGAGATGGAGGTCGACCGGGCGACGGGCACCGGTCAGCTGCGCTTCGCCGTGGAGGGGGCCGGCGACCGCCTGCGCGGCGTCGCCCGGTTCAGGTTGATGCCCGAGGGTGACGAGACGGTGTGGGCGCTGGACGGTGAGCTGCGGGTTCGCGTCCCACTGGTCGGCGGCGCGGCGGAACGGCGGATCGTCGCCGGCTTCCTCGACCGTCTCCATCTCGAGGCGCAACAGATGACGGAGCGATTGCGCGCCGGGACCTGAGCTCGTTCAGGTCTGGCGCGGCCGCGTGACCCGCAGGAGCACGGCCGCTCCCACGAGGGCCGAGAGGGTCGAAGCGCACAGCACGCCGATCTTGGCGGCGTCCTGCAGGGCCCCACCCGAGAAGGCGAGCTCGGCGATGAACAGCGAGACGGTGAAGCCGATGCCGGCCACGAACCCGATGGCGACCACCATCGGCCAGGTCGCCCCTTCGGGCAGCCGGCCAACGCCGGTTCGCACCGCCAGCCAGGCCGCCAGGGTGATGCCGGTGACCTTGCCCACGACCAGCCCGAGCACCACACCGGCGGTGAGTCGGAGCGTCCCCGGAGCGTCGAACGAGCCCGCCTCGAGAGCCACGCCGCTGTTGGCGAGCGCGAAGAGGGGCACGACGAGGAAGCTGGTCCACGGGTGGAGCAGGTGCTCGAGGCGCTCTGCGGGGGAGACGGACGTCCGCGCCAACCGGGTCATGGCGTCGAGCTCGCCCGGGCTCGGCTCGTCGCCCAGATCGGCCACCCACTCCCGGGCCACCGCCCGGGGCGTCAGCGCTCGCGCTGGCGTGAGCAGGCCGAGGGCCACTCCGGCGATCGTGGCGTGGACACCGGACGCCTGTGTCGCCATCCACACCCCGACGCCGAGGAGGGCGTAGGCCGGGGACCACACGACGCCGGCACGTCGCACGGCCACCATGAGGACGACGAGGCCAAAGCCCGTCGCGAGGAAACGCAGGTCGAGCTCTCCGGCGTAGAAGACGGCGATCACGACGATTGCCCCGATGTCGTCGACGATCGCCAACGTGAGGAGGAAGAGCTTGAGCGCCACGGGGACCCTCGACCCGAACAGTGCGACCACGCCGATGGCGAAGGCGATGTCCGTGGCGACCGGGATGCCCCACCCACGAGACCCTTCGGCTCCGGAGTTCACCAGGAGGAACAGAAGCGCGGGCACGACCATCCCACCGGCGGCGGCGATCGCAGGCATCGCCGCGGTGCGCGGGTCTCGGAGGTCGCCGCGCACGAGCTCACGCTTGATCTCGAGACCTACGACGAAGAAGAAGATCGCCATCAAGCCGTCGTTGACCCAGTGGCGGAGGTCTTCGGTCAGCCCAAACCGCCCAATTCGAATGGACAGCTCGGTGCCCCAGAGAGAACGGTACGAGCCGCTCCAGGGCGAGTTCGCCCAGATCAGGGCGGCGACGGCGGCGACGAGGAGCACGATGCCCCCGGCTGCCTCGGTGCGCAGAAACTGGCGCACCACGCGTGGGAGGCGACGACCGGGCAGGGCCTCGGGCACATCCTCGGGGACGTTCGTGGCCATGGGGTCAGCTCCCGTGTCGCGAGTAGACAGCAGCCGACCAGACTTCCCGGCACACCCCACCGAAGTGGTGGTGACATTGTGCCTCAACCGCCGACGGGTCACCGTGAGCCGTCCGAAATCCCGGCGCGAGCGGTGCGGCGCGCCGTACCTTCGGGGAGTGCCATCGCTCTCGACGCTCGCCCTCTTCTCGGTCGCCGCCCTAGTGCTGCTGCTGACCCCGGGCCCGGCGGTGATCTACATCGTCACCCGGACGCTAGGGCAGGGCCGGCGGGCGGGCCTGGTGTCCGTACTCGGGATCCACACCGGGTCGGTGGTCCACGTGGTGGGGGCCGCCTTCGGCGTGTCCGCGGTGCTGGCCCGGTCCGCCGGCGCCTTCAACGCGGTGAAGCTGGTCGGCGCGGCGTACCTGATCTGTCTGGGGTTGCAGCGGATGACGGCGACGAGGCGAGAGGGCGCCCACGACCGACCGCGGCGCGAAGCGGACCTCCGTCGGATCTACGCCCAAGGCGTCGTGGTCAACGTCCTGAACCCCAAGACCGCCCTCTTCTTACTCGCCTTCCTACCTCAGTTCGTCGATCCGGCTGGGTCACCCGCCGGTCTCCAGATGGTCGTGCTGGGGCTGTGGTTCATCGGCCTGGGGATCTGCAGCGACAGCGCCTACGCCGTCGGGGCCAGCGCAGTGAGCCGTCGGCTCCGGCCCACGAGGCGGTCCGCCCGGCGCCGTGACGAGCTGTGCGGTGCCGCCTACATCGGCCTCGGGGTCACCGCAGCCCTCGCCGGTCACCCGGCTCGGCGCGCCGCCACGTAGGCGCCCTCCGAGGGAGACGTACGTGGGGCTCTGCGCGGGCCCGGGGGGGTCCCCGGTCGTCGCCTACGTCGGCAACCGCCGCGTCGACCAGCAAGGCCCACTCTTCGCCGAGTGGTCCACGCGAACCGAGACGGGCAACCGTGTGGACCCGACCTCGACGACAACGCCCACCTGCGGGCCGATCTCGAACCGGCGAGGGTTCGTGCCACAGCCGACCTTCCCACCGGGCGCTCACTGACCTTCGAGGTCACGAGGGCCGAGAGCGTCCCGGCCGGGCTGGTCCAGGTCGACGTCGACG
>DASZJY010000081.1:0-3019 GCA_035947635.1 Acidimicrobiales bacterium
CGTGGCCGTCGCCCGCTGAGCGCTTCGGGGGTCCCGGTGACGTGGTTCGGCGCCCAGGGCCGCCTCGTGACGTCGGTCGGGCGGCCGGCGGTCGCTCGAGGAGTCGCCCCCTACGCCGACGACATCATCGTGGCCGGAACCGTCGGCGTGGGACCGGACGCCGACGTCCTGCTGGCCCGCTACGACAACCGGGGCACGCTGAAGCCCGACTACGGCAACGGCAGTGTGGTCATCGCCGACGTGTCGGGCGAGGCCGACGGGATCAATGCGGTCGCCGTCGACCCGAGCTTGGCTGTGCCGGGTCGTCACCTGACCGTGGGTCGGGGCGGCGTAGCCGTCCTCGTCGCTCGGTACCTGCGACGGTCGACCGGGCGCCAGCTTCCGGGCCGGTGGCCGGACGCTTCTCGAGCTCACTCCGGGCGACGCCGTCGGCAACGCCTCGCCGTCCGCCCCGCCGCCGGCATCGTCCTCGCCGGGACAGCGGGCAGCAGCGGCTTCGCTCGCGTCGTGCCCATGAAGGATCGTCACAGCGGTCTGCGGGAGGACCCTCCCGGGCTTGGCGCTTCGATGACGAGCTTGATCAGCGTGTCGCGCGCCCAGCCCACATAGCGCTCGCCCGACCACCCACGCCTCGCCGTCGGCCAGACGTACAGCTCAGGCGCAGTGCAGGCCCAGATGGTGTCACGCGTGTCGGCGAGCGACCGTCGGGGACGCCGCCGCGGTCCGCGAACCGCCTCTGCAAGCGTCGCCGAGGCGTAGCCGTTGCCTCTCGAAGTCGCCGAGGAGGGCAGCCAGCTCGGCCCGACCTAAACGGGGGCGCGCCGGCCGCTACGTAGGCCGTGCCGCACAGGTGGCCGCCGGTGGTCCACCGCCAGGGCCACGCGCAGGAGCGGCGTAGGCCGCACCCCACCGAGGTGGTGGAGTGGGGCTACGCCGCTCCTGGGTGGGACGCTCCTAGCTGCTGGTACTGGCCCCCTCGGGGACGCCGCCCCGCACGCCACTCGCCCTACCGCTGGCGAGGGCGGAGGTGATGATGCGGTCGAGGCCCGGCGTCAGGCCCAGGGCGGACAACCGCTGGGCGGCCAGCGACAGGTCGTTGGCCGGCACCGCGTACAGCAAGCCGCCGATGCGGGCGACCGGCTGCCCGAGCAGCGCCGAGTGGCGCGGCCGGTCGAGGTTGGCCGTGAACACCTGGTTCGTCGGCAACCCCCACCGGATGGACTCGAGGAGGACGGCCTCCGATGTGGCCAGAGCGTTGCTGCCACCGAGGGCCGTCGGGTTGCGAGCACCGGAGGTCAGCTGGGTGATGACGCCCTGGGCGACGGCGTTGTCGCCGCTGATCACCAGCGTCCGGTTGATGTTCAGGGCGGCCATCGCGTCGAGCGTGGCCTGCGGGAGCGAGCCGCCCCCGGCGTCGGTGAACAGGTACGGGAGCCGGCGGTGGGCGGCCAGGGCCGACGCCGTGGGTGCGACCAACGAGTTCGGGTTGGCGATGATCACCGCGTCGAAGGCGGGCCGGTTGCCCGTCCTCTCGGTGGGCGTGCGCCGGTCGAGCAGGCGGGCGATGTTCGCGGCGCGCTCCTCGGGCGTGGCGCCTCCGAGGCGGACGATCCTCGGCACGGTCAGGGTGACCCCGGTGGCCGTGGCCGTGGCCGGCGACGACAGCCGGGCCTCGTTCTTCGTCTGGACGTAGGCCAGGGTGGAGCCCGCCGGGACCCCCGGTCCGCTGACCGAGTGGTTGATGTCGGCGAGGTCGAAGGCGCCGCTCGGCGAGAGCACCACGGGTGAGCCGGCGGTGGTGTTGGCGTCGGGGATGACGTTCTGCGTCGGCACCCCCAGCTCGGCCAGCTGCGCCTCGATGTTGGGCGACAGCAGGTCGGTGCCCCCGATGAGGTAGGCCCCCATTGGCCGCAGACGCTGGATCTCGTCGCGGACGCTCTGAGGCAGGCTGTCACTCGGCGAGACCAAAAGCGGGCCCACGTTGGCGCGGGCCAGCACGCCTCCGGCCATCTGCCCGGGCACGTCGTTCTCGTTGGCGATCACGACGCGGGTGGCCATCGTGGAGGCGAAGGTGAACGCCTGCTTGCCTTCGTTCCCACCCGGCTGGGTGAACCACCGCGACAGGAAGACGGGCAGGTCCTGGGCGCTGTGGATGCCGACGTCCCTCTGGGGCGTCGGGCCCGAGGCGTTCATGAAGGTGCGGGCCAGGTAGATGTCCTGCGTGTCGTTGACGTCGTGGTTGCCCTCACGGGAGTCCATCCAGGCGAAGAGGATCGTGTCAGGGCCCAGATGGGCGATCACCGGTCCGAAGTCCCAGTAGGTGGAGAACCGGTAGTCGTAGCCGACGTCGTTGTTGTGCGAGCGGTCGGTGATGCGACGGCTCTCGCTGAACGACTGCCCCCCGTTGGTCGAGAACGACCAGTAGGTGTCGCCCAGCTTGGACTCGACGCAGGGGAAGTGGGTGTGGAGGCAGGCCGGCCCCTGGACGTTGCCCGCCGCTCGCGGCCGGATCATGTGCCGCCGGTCGTGCCACACCACGTCGACCCGCCCGTTGGGGGCGACCTCCACGTTGGGGTGGCGGGTCTGGGTCTCGAAGCCGGCTACGACGGGCTCGCTCAGGAGCTGGAGGTCACGCCAGGTCTGGCCCCGGTCGGTGGACCGGAGGTACCACACCTGCGAGGTCTTGATCATGAAGTGGTCGGCGGCGGCGAACCCGGGCCCGTACAGGTTGGCGTCCTGGTTCCAGACCAGGTGGAGGCTGCCGGTGCGGTCGTCGATCGCCATCCGCGGGAAGGCCGAGGCGCCGAACGTCGGCTCGGCCCGCACGTTGATGGCGTTGACCTGGGTCCAGGTCTGGCCGCCGTCGAGGGACCGGGCCACCTGGAGGAAGCCGGGCTCGGGCGCGGGGGCCGGCTGGGTCGGGCTGAGCCGCACGTTCCCCGTCCGCCAGGCCACGTAGATCTCCCGGTTGGGGCCGAACAACGGATGGGTGTGCTCCTGGGCGCTGAAGGGGTTCTGC
>DASZJY010000082.1:0-2644 GCA_035947635.1 Acidimicrobiales bacterium
CGCTCCGAGAGGAAGAGCTTGGCCGCGATCTCCGCGTTGCGGAGGCCCTCCTCCACAAGCGTGAGCACCTCGGCCTCCCGGGCGCTCAGGTGGGCGTCTGAGGCTCGCGACCCCGCTCGCGGAGAGCGGGGGACGTCGCGCACGCCCAGGCGGCGAAGCCGGCGGGCCACGCCGTCCCGTTCGCCGCGGGCGCCAAAGCGGTCGAAGGTCCTCAGCGCCTCACGCAGGGCCTCCTCGTCGTCGGCACCGCTCAGAGCCTGCGCCGCCTCGTAGGGGCAGCCCAGCGCGGTCCAGGCGTCGCACGCCTCCCGCCACCGTCCCGACAGCAGCAGCGAGTAGGGCTCGGCCATCCCGGCGGGCGGTTGCTCGAGGGCCCCGACCCGCCACAGCCAGAACGCCACCTCGCCCATCCACCAAGGCTCACCCAGCTCGACGGCGCGCAGCAGCGCCGGCTCCAGGTGCTCGCTCACGCCGGCGTCGTCGCCTGACAGCCACGCGTGCTCGGCCAGTCCTACCGCGGCACGGACGATCCACTCCACCACCGGCCGGGCTGGCCCCTCGATGCGCCGTGCCTCCTCCAGGAGCGTGATGGCGCCGGGGTCGCCACGACGAGCGATGAGGCGCCCGCGCGTGACGAGGGCGATCACCTTGACGCCGACCTCGAGCGACGATCCGGCGATCAATCCGGCGGCCAGCTCGTCCGCCTCGTCCCACTGTCCCCGCTCGAACAGCTCCCGGGCCCGGTAGCAGAGGAAGAACTGGCGGACCATCTCCAGGTCGTGGTCGGCGATGTAGGCCATCCCCCGGGAGAACCAGCGCTCGGAGACCGGGTAACACCTCTGAGTGAGGGCCACGTGGTAGGGCCAGAACGGCGCCTTAGCGTGGAAGAAGTTCACCCCCGCGGCCATGACTGCTCCGACGCAGTCGTCGACTTCCGCCCACGCCGTCTCGTCGCCCTCCTGGGCGCGGGCCAGGCCGCCCCAGAGCCGGGCGTACGCCAGGTCCGTCTGGTCACCCAGGTCGGTCGCCAGGGCCACGGCCCGCCCAGCCGCGTCCCGGACGATCTCCCTCCTGTAGCCGAGGACTCCGAGCGCCGCGCGCGCCTGCCAGGCGGCGAGCAGCTCCGGCCCCGCTCCCGGGGTGGCCTCCAGAAGGGCGATGGTCTGCTGCAGCGTGGCGTCGATGGCGGGAAGCAGTTCGGGCAGGGCCATGCGGCTCGGCACCTGGACCAGCTGTGACAGGGACTGCCGGCGGCGGTCGCCCAGCCGCTGCCAGATCTGCACCGCCTCCTGGGCGGCGTCGATCGAGGCGGGGAGCTGGTGGCTCAGGCAGCACTCCTGGGCCAGGGCGTCGAGGATCTCGGCCCGCTCCTGGTCGGACAGGTCCTCGGCGACGGAGAGGAGGCTCCTGTAGTGGGCCGCCGCCTCCCGGTGGGCTGCCAGCCGAGCCGCCTGTTCGGCAGCGGCACGTGCGTAGCGGCGCAACGCCGCGCGGTCCCCCGCCTTCTCGGCGTGCTCGGCCATGCGGGCGGGATCGACCTCGCCCGACGGGAGGGCCTCCAGGGCCCGCAGGGCGCGGGCGTGGTACCCGGCGGCGCGGGGAACCGGGACGGCCTGAGCCACCGCCTCTCGGGCCAGCTCGTGGCCGAAGACCAGCTCGTTGTCCTCGCACAGCAGGACTCCTGCGCCCAAACAGTCGTCGACGACCTGCGGTCCCCGGCCCGTCACCTCCTGCACGAGCCCCGGTGGCACCCGTGCGCCGAGGCAGGCGGAGGCGTCGACCACGTCTCGGGCCTGCGGGGAGAGCCGGGCCACGCGTGCCAGCACCGCGTCCCGCACGGTGGCGGGCACCACGGTCTCTCCCGCCGACAGGACCTCGGTTACGAAGAACGGGTTGCCGCCAGTGCGGCGGTGCAGCCGGCCGGGGTCGACGCCGCTGCCCTCGGCCAGCCGGGCCACCGCCTCGACCGACAGTGGTTCCACCGACAGCCGGCGGACCGACGCCAGGGTGGCCACGTCGCCCATCAGCACCCGCAGCGGGTGGCGGGACCCCACCTCGTCGTCTCGGTAGGTCACGACGACCATCGCCCGCCGACCCGACAGCCTTCGCCCCACGTAGCGGAGGAGGTCGAGGGTGGCCTCGTCGGCCCAGTGGGCGTCCTCGACTATCGCGAGGGTGCCCGGGCGGAGGGCCTCGAGCTCGGCGAGGAACGCCCGCCGCACCTCGACCGGGCCGTTGCTTCCCGTGAGGACGTCCTCGAACCGATCGGACAAGCCGACGGCCATGTCGAGGAGCGGGCCGAGGGCGACCGGGGTGGCCAGAGGCTCGCACTGCCCTTCGAGCACCCGGGCGCCGGAGGGCAGGTAGTCGGCGAAACGCCGGACGAGGCTGGTTTTGCCCACGCCCGCCTCGCCCCCGACGAAGACCAGGCGCCCGTCGCCGGCGACCGCCTCGTCCCACCACCAGGCCAGCGCGTCCAGGTGGGAGTCCCGCTCGAGCAGCTCGGTACCCATCTCCCTCGACGCAAGTCTACGTACTGCCCCGCCGGAACGCGGCCCCGATGAAGCGACCCGGCAGAGACGTCGACCTGGCCCATCCACCGCTGCATCGCCGTCATGGTCAGGGTCGACGGCCAGAAGGCCAT
>DASZJY010000083.1:0-3497 GCA_035947635.1 Acidimicrobiales bacterium
CTGGCGTTCGCCGGCTTCGGCTACGCCAGGCTCCACAGTGAGGCGAGAGCCGTGAAGACGAGCACACCGAGCAGGCCCCCGTCGAACCCCACCCCGAGAACGGCACCTAGGGCGATGATCGGGATGGTCAGGCAGGCGGCGACCGCCACGTCGGCGGCCATATGCCCCATCAGGATGGCGGTCCGGCGCACCGGCGTGAGGAGCAGCCGGTCGAAGTAGTGGTCGTGCACGTCGAGGACGACCCCAGGCGCTCGGGAGACGCCGGTGACTCCCAGCAGTACGGCCGTCGCCATCTGGAACGCGGTGAAGTCGAAGCCCGGGATCTGGTCGGTCAGCCGGGTCAGGGTTGCGATGTTCACGATGAAGAAGAAGAGGGCGATGAACACCGGGGGGATCACCGCTTCCGGCTCCCGGGGTACGGCCCGCAGAGCGCGGCCGGCGATCGACGTGACGTCGTGGAGGAATCCGGCGGGCCGGGCCCGCAGCTCCTCGGAAGGGATGGGCAAGGTGAGCCTGTCGGCGATGGCAGTCATGCCACGTCCTCCTGGGAGTCGTCCTGTTCGATGCGGGTGCCGGTCAGCTCGAGGAACACGTCGTCGAGGGTCGGCGTACGCAATGTGAGGTGGCGCACCGGCGCGTCCGAAGCGGCGAGAGCGACGGCCACAGGGCTGATGGCGGCCGGGCCGTTGTCGGTGGAGATCACGAGCTCGCTCCCATGGGCCTCGACGCTGCGAACGCCGGGCATGTTGCGGACGGACCGGGCGGCGTGGCCGGCATCCCCCTCGATGCGAACGACGATCACGTCCGAGCCGACCGACCGCTTGAGGTCGCCCGGCTTCCCTTCGGCGACCATACGGCCTCGGTCGATGATGCCGACTCGGTCGGCCAGCTCGTCGGCCTCCTCCAGGTACTGGGTGGTCAGGAAGATGGTCATGCCAAGGTCGCGGTTGAGCCGGCGCACCTCGGCCCACACCCGGGCACGGCTGATCGGGTCGAGCCCGGTCGTCGGCTCGTCGAGGAAGAGGATCTCGGGGTTGTGGACCAGCGCCGCCGCCAGGTCGAGCCGACGCCGCATCCCGCCCGAGTAGGTGGCGATGCGGCAATCGAGGGCGTCGCCCAGGTCGATGAGCTCGCCGAGCTGTTGCACTCGTCGGTCGAGCGCCCTGCCGCGCAGCCCGTAGAGCCGGCCCTGGAGGCGAAGGAGCTCCGCGCCCGTCTGCTTCGGGTCGAGGGCGACGTCCTGCAGGGCAGCACCGATGCGCAGCCGAACCGATCCGGGATCAGTGACCACGTCGTAGCCGGCGACGACTGCCCGCCCGCCAGTGGGCGCCAGCAGCGTGCAGAGCATCCGGACCGTGGTCGACTTTCCGGCCCCGTTGGGACCGAGGAAGCCATAGATCTCGCCCCGAGCGACCTCGAGGTCGAGGCTCTCGACCGCCGTGGTCCCGTTGAACCGGCGCCGCAGACCCTCGGCGCACACGGCGGCGTGCTCGGCCCTCGGTGGCATCGTGGCCCTCCCGGTTGTCTCTCTCTTGTTCAGACGAACGGCCGGGACAGAGGTCATCGGTCATTCCTCGCCGGGAGCTGCTGGACGGACCAGCCGTTGCCGTCGGGGTCGCTGAACCAGACGAACGAGCCCCATGGGAACTCCTTCACCTCGCCAACCTCGACTCCCCGCCCAACCAGCTCCTCGCGCGCCTCCTCGATGTCGGCCACGACCAGCTGCAGTCCCTCGACCGCCCCGGGTGCCGCCGACGTGATCCCCTGGCCGATGGCGATCGAGCAGGCCGAGCCGGGCGGCGTCAGCTGCACGAAGCGCACCTCGTCGCTGACCCGGTGGTCGTGGTCGGCCACGAACCCGACCTGCTCCGTGTAGAACGCCTTGGCCCGGTCCACGTCCGAGACGGGGACAGCGACCAGCTCCAACTTCCAGTCCATGGGGACCTCCCTTTCCGCTCGCGGCCATTCTCCGCGAGCAAACTGGTCATCCCCTGACCAGTTTCTGTGAGATGGTGACGGGGTGCGTGCTGACCGTCTGGTGGCGACCCTGCTGTTCCACCAGGCTCGGGGCCGCGTCACCGCCGCCGAAGTGGCAGAGGAACTGGAGGTGTCGGTCAAGACCGCCCGCCGCGACTTGGAAGCGCTTTCGATCGCCGGCATCCCGGTGTACTCCCAGCCTGGTCGCGGCGGCGGCTGGTCGCTGGTCGGCGGCGCCCGCACCGACCTGAGCGGGCTCACCGCCGCCGAGGCCCGCACGCTGTTCCTGGTCGCCGGCCCGTCCTCCGCCATCAC
Organism: Acidimicrobiales bacterium; assembly: GCA_035947635.1. Taxonomy (GTDB): domain Bacteria; phylum Actinomycetota; class Acidimicrobiia; order Acidimicrobiales; family AC-14; genus DASZJY01. The sequence goes on from DASZJY010000083.1 coordinate 2,293, forward strand.
CCCGGAGGCGAAGGCAGCCTTGCGCAAGCTCGTGCACGCTCTGCCCGAGACGTTCCGGGCGGAGGCGGAGAAGGCAGCCTCGGCCATCGTGCTCGACCCCGCGGGGTGGGGGCGCCGCGCCCCCTCGACGCCGCCCTACCTCGAAGCGCTGCAGCAGGCCGTGATCGAGGGGGTGCAGGTGCGTCTCGGCTACACCGACGCCAAGGGCGCGGTGAGCGAGCGCATGGTGCACCCTCTAGGGCTCGTCTCCAAGGGGACCACGTGGTACCTCGTGGCTGACACCGACGACGGGCGACGCACGTTTCGCGTCTGGCGTGTTCGTTCGGCGGAGCTCACGGACGAGCCGGCCACGAGGCCGTCCGACTTCGATCTCCAGCAGGCCTGGCAGGAGATCGTCGCGACCCTCGACGAGCGCCGCGGGCTGCGGCACGTCGTCGCGCTCGTCGATCCCGGCATCGTGCGTTGGCTTCGCGCCCATTTCGGCAACCGTGTGACCGTGGGCGACACGCACGACGACGGCCGAGTCCGCGTCGAGATCGGGTTCCCGTCGACATACGACGACCCGGCTCGCGAGCTCTCCGGCTACGCCGAGGGGCTCGAGGTCCTCAGCCCTCCTGAGGTGCGCGCCCGAATGGCCGAGCTGGGCGCCCTCCTCGTCCGGCGCCACGGCGCTTGACGACGTCTCGCCACCCGGCGTCGGCGCGCGCCGCTGCCGAGCGGCGCAGTGGCAGCCGAGCACGTCGCGACACGAGGGCCGGTCGTGGCGGCCAACGGTTGCCTCACGTTGAGGGTGTTGCACCACTCTTCGACCGCTCACCGGGCTCCCAGGAGGTCCGGGCTAGGGTCGCGACGTGCTGGCCGTCGAGGCGGAGCAGCTGGTAAAGCGCTTCAGCGGCCGGGCTGGCACAGTCGACGCGGTCCGGGGCGTCGACCTTCGCGTGGCGAGCGGCGAGGTGTTCGGGTTCCTCGGGCCGAATGGCGCCGGGAAGTCGACCACCGTGCGCATGCTGACGACGTTGACGACGATCACCTCGGGCTGGGCCCGGGTCGCCGGCGTGGACGTGACCGCCGACCCCGACGCTGCCCGCCGGGGCATCGGGGTGGCGCTGCAGGAGGCCGGACTCGACCCTCGCCAGACGGGACGGGAACTGCTCGTCCTGCAAGCCCGGTTGTTCGGCAGCTCGCCGGCCGAGGCCGCCGAGCGG
>DASZJY010000084.1:0-4729 GCA_035947635.1 Acidimicrobiales bacterium
TCCCCGCGTTCCTCCCCGCGTTCGACGCCACCGCCTGCTTCGTGCATCTGCTCGAGCTCCTCGGCAAGGCCGACCTCAAGCTGTCGAAGGTGGTGGGCGAGCTCCCGGCGGTGCACTTCGCCCACGACACCGTCGACACGCCCTGGGAGGAGAAGGGCATGCTCATGCGCCGGCTCGTCGAGGTGGTCAAGGACGACGAGGTCCTGCTCGTCGACGGCGTGAAGGTGCTGCGGGGCTCGGCGTGGGCGTTGGTGCTGCCCGACCCGGAGGAGCCCCTCACCCACGTGTGGGCCGAGGCGGAGAGCGACGACCATGCGCACGAGCTCGTCGACGAGTGGGCGGCCAAGGTCCGCGACATCCTGGAATGACCGCACGACGAGCGGGGACGTCGGGAGGTGCCTCTGGCCGCCCGCAGGGGCCGGCGTCTCCTCGGCGGGAGGCGCGCCTCGGTCACCGGGAGCGTCGAGTGGGGCCGGCCGTGCGGGTGGGGGGCCGTGGACGTCCCTGACGACCGGCGGTACACCGACGACCACGAGTGGGCCCTGATGGAGGACGGGCGTGTGCGGGTCGGGATCACCGACTACGCCCAGGACGCCCTGGGCGACGTGGTGTACGTGAAGGTCCCCGAGGCCGACTCCACCGTCGCCGCCGGCGGGGCCTTCAGCGAGGTCGAGTCGACCAAGTCGGTCTCCGACATCTATGCGCCGGTCGCCGGTCGGGTCGTCGCCGTGAACACGTCGTTGGCAGACGCCCCCCAGGCCATCAACGAGGACCCCTACGGAGCGGGGTGGATCTGCGTCATCGAGCCCGAGGACGCCGCCGCCTACGAGGGCCTGCTCGACGCCGACGCCTACCGCACGCTGATCGCCGAGTGACCGAGCACGGCGAGTGGGGCCGCGGGGCCCTGCCCCCCGCCTGCCGCCCGCAGGGACCGGCGGCCGCTCACGGCGAGCCGGGCGCCGGTCACCAGCAAGCACACTGACCGAGGGGCCTCGCGGCCCCCTCCCGGGCGGCCTCAGACGCCCAGGCAGTACGTTTGGGGCCGTGTATTGCAATGCCTGCGGGCACGGGAACCCGGCGGGGGCGAACTTCTGCTCGTCGTGCGGCGCGGTGCTGGAACCGTCGCGCGACGACACCACCATCACCTTTGTCCCCGTCGAGGCCACCGGCGACGTCGCCGAGGACGAGCTCACCGTCTCCCTCGGCGAGTTCCCCGAGAGCACGGCCATGGTCGTCGTGAAGCGCGGGCCCAACGCCGGGTCGAAGTACGCCCTCGACCAGGACGTCACCCGGGCCGGGCGCCACCCCGACAGCGACATCTTCCTCGACGACATCACCGTCTCCCGCCGCCACGCCGAGATCGTGCGGACGCCGGAGGGGTTCGACGTCCAGGACGTGGGCTCCTTGAACGGCACCTACCTCAACCGGGAGCGCATCGACAAGGGACGCCTGTCGAACGGCGACGAGCTGCAGATCGGAAAGTTCAAGCTGGTCTTCTTCTCCGGCTCCGCCGGCGAGGGCTGAGGAGGTTTCGTGCCGGTGGAGGACCGGGCCTTCCTGTCGATCGGTGAGGTGCTGTCGCTCCTCAAGGAGGAGTTCCCCGACGTCACGATCTCCAAGATCCGCTTTCTCGAGAGCCAGGGCCTGCTCGACCCCGAGCGCACGCCCTCGGGCTACCGGAAGTTCTACGACACCGACGTCGAGCGTCTTCGGTGGATCCTGCGCCAGCAGCGCGAGAACTTCCTACCCCTCAAGGTGATCAAGGGACGACTCCGCGGCGGGGGCGAGCTGGCCGACGACCCCGACGACCTCATTCCCGCCGCCCACGGCTCGGGGCCTGCGGGCTCCACCACCGCCAATCCCGGCACCACCGTCGCCGACGAGCCGCCGCCTCTCGTCGTGCGCCAGTCGGGCGCCAGCCTCAACATCACGGAGCTGGCGGCGGCCACGGGCCTGGAGGAGGACGACCTCCGCGAGCTCGAGCGCTTCGGCCTCCTAAACGGCCGGCGGGTGGGCTCGGCGACGTACTACGACGAGGAGGCGGTGTCGGTCGCCGGACTGGCCGCCGGGTTCATGAAGTACGGCGTCGAGCCCCGCCACCTGCGGATGTACAAGACGACGGCCGATCGCGAGGCGGGGTTCTTCGAGCAGGTCGTGATGCCCATGCTCAAGCAGCGGAACCCCCAGGCCCGTCGCCAGGCCGTCGACACGCTCGCCGAGCTCGCCCGCCTGGGCCAGGGGCTGCGCCAGGCGATGCTCCGCGAGGCCCTCCGCCAGTACTTCGAGAGGCCCTGACACGACGGCAGGCGACGGCCGCGCCGACGCCCGGTCCCGGCCACCGGCCCGTCGTCCCCTGCGGACCCTCATAGGTCCCGAGGAGCTGGCTGCCGGCGTGGCCCGCCTGGCGGCGGAGATCTCGGCGGCCTACGACGACGGCGTGGTGCTGGTCGCCGTGCTCAAGGGGAGCGTCCCCTTCCTCGCCGACATGATCCGCTCCATGTCCATCGTCCCTCTCGTGGACTTCATGGCCATCTCCGCCTACGCCCCCGACACTGGGCGGGTGAAGATCGTCAAGGACACCGACATCGACCTCTACGGACGGGAGGTCGTGCTGGTCGAGGACATCGTCGACACGGGCCTCACCCTCACCTACCTCCTGGGCGAGCTTCGGGGCCGCGAGCCCCGCTCCGTCGAGGCCTGCGCCCTCCTCGACAAGACCGCCCGGCGCATCGTCCCCACGCCCGTTCGCTTCGTGGGTTTCGAGATCGCCGACGAGTTCGTCCTCGGCTACGGGGTCGACTACGGAGGCCGCTACCGCAACCTCGACAGGGTCTTCGCGGGCGATCTGGCGGTGCTCCGAGGGGACCCTGACGCGTATGTCCAGGAGCTCTACAGAGGCTAGGGTCGGGCCGTGGTTGAGATGCACCTGGTCGGCGTGCGTGTCGAGATGCCCACCAACAACCCGATCGTGCTTCTGAGAGAGGCCGACGGGGAGCATCGGGTCCTGCCCATCTTCATCGGGCCGGTCGAGGCCACCGCCATCGCCTTCGCCCTCCAAGGCGTGGTCACGCAGCGTCCGATGACCCACGACCTCATACGCGACGTCCTGGTCAGCCTGGGCGTGGGCGTCGACCGCATCGTGATCACCGAGCTCCGCGACCGCACCTTCTACGCGGAGATCCAGATGACGCGGAACGGCACCGGATGCTCGGTCTCCAGCCGCCCCTCCGACGCCATCGCCCTGGCCGCCCGTCTGGGGACCCCGATCTACGCCAACGAGAGCGTCCTCGACGAGGCCGCCGTGGCGGTGAGCGAGGAGACCCAGGAGGAGGACGAGGTCGAGCGCTTCCGCGAGTTCCTCGAGGGCGTGAACCCCGAGGACTTCGGCGCCTAGCCTCCGGCTTCCGCCGCCCCGGTCGTTGACTGTGGACGGTCTGGGGATCTAGCCTCACACCAGCGTAACTACGTGGCTGTCGTCTCCGCCGCCGGCGGGGGCCGGGCGCCACCGGGGGGAGGCGATTCGGTGATGCCGGACGAGGGGTACCGAGGGCCGCAGGTGTGCTCGATCGTCGGCATCACCTACCGCCAGCTCGACTATTGGGCCCGCACCAACCTCATCCGGCCCTCCATCGCCGACGCCCGGGGCAGCGGCACCCAGCGCCGCTACTCCTACCGCGACCTCGTCGAGCTCAAGGTCATCAAGAGCCTGCTCGACGCCGGCGTCTCCCTCCAGAAGGCCCGGCGGGCGATCGAGTACCTGCGCAGCAACCTCAGCACCGACATCGCCTCCGCCAGCCTCGTCCTCAACGGCTCTGACTCGGTGCTGGTGGTCCGCGACTCCGGTGAGCTGGTCGACCTGCTCAGGGAGGGACAGGGCGTGTTCAGCATCATGGCCCTGGGCGGGGTCAAGGCCGAGCTCGACGCCGCCATCACCGAGCTGCACCCGCCGGGCGAGGTGGGTGTCCCGGCCACCCCCTCGGCCGGAGCCTCGGGCGGCACGGGGTAGGTCACTGGCCGGGAGTAGCCGCTCCGAGCCGGAACCCGGCGCCCAGTCCGCCCCCCGGGCAACGCCAGGGGGGCCCGAATCTCGGTCTCCGCTGCCCCACGAGCTGGTGCGCTTCGCCCACAACTCCGAGCGCCAGTTCGCCAAGCTGCTCGACTTCTACTCCATCGCCTGGGAGTACGAGCCCCGTACGTTCGTGCTGCAGTGGGACAAGGTCGGCAACCCGGTGCAGGCCTTCACGCCCGACTTCTACCTGCCCGCATACGACCTGTTCATCGAGATCACCACGCTCAACCAGAAGCTGGTGACCAAGAAGAACCGCAAGGCCCGCCGGCTCCGCGAGTTGTACCCCGAGGTCCGCATCAAGGTCTTCTACCAGCGCGACTACCTCAACCTCCTCGTGAAGTACGGCCTGGAGCCCCCGTCGCAGGACCTGGCTGCCGACGAGGCCGTCGAGCCTCTGCCCCTGCGCTTCGACGACCCCGACACCGACGAGCGCCCGGTCCGCCGTCGCCGCCGCAAGCCGGCGTAGCCTCGCTGAACGCCGACCTCGAGCTCGCCATGGCCCTGGCCGACGAGGCCGATGCCATGACCCTCGCCCGCTTCCGGGCCTCGGACCTGGTGGTGGAGTCCAAGCCCGACCTGACCCCGGTCACCGAGGCGGACCGGGCCGTGGAGAAGGCCCTGCGGGAGCGGATCGCCGCGGCCCGGCCCGGCCACGGGATC
>DASZJY010000085.1:0-3049 GCA_035947635.1 Acidimicrobiales bacterium
ACGAGCAGGAGCGTCACGAGTGACGCACCCGCGAGTGTGCCACCACGGCGACGTTTCCGGCGGCGCGCCCGCTCCTCGATCGCCCCGACGTCCGGGGCGCCGGCCGGCGTCGGTGCCGCCGACTCGAGCAGGGCGTCGATGTCAGGAGAGTCCATGCTCAAGGTCGTTGGAGGCATCCTCGTCGAGGAGCGTCGACCGGCGGAGCCTGGTGACGGCCTGATGGGTGAGCGCGGTCACCGTGCCCGGTGCACGGCCCATGATCGAGGCCGTCTGCTTCACCGACAGGCCGAGGTAGTGGCGGGCCACGACCGCTTGGCGCTGGCGGGCCGGCAACGCCCGGACCGCGGCCCGGACAATCAACTCGTGGGCAGCGCGACGCCGCCACGGGCGCCGGCGCCTGCCGGGTCGACGGCGACCCGTCGCAGGACCGCCTTCTCGATGCCACGCCGTTGGGCGGCCGAGCGGGCCAGGTTGACACCAACCCCGGTAGCACAGGCCATGGGATGGTCGGGTCGGCGGGGCTTCGCCCAGCGCTCCCACAACCGGGCGAGCGCCTCCTGGGCGAGGTCCTCGGCCATCGCCCGGTCACCGCAGAACAGCCCGAGCGCTCCCACCAGCCGCGGGTACAGGTATCGGCATACCTCCGACGCCTCCCTGTCACCCCTCATAGCGTCGCCCGAGCATCGCACCCGGGAGACGCATGGGACAGGGAGAGCGCTTAGCCGGTCGAACAGATCTCAGGCGGTCGAGGGCTTCCTGGGCTCGGAGATCCACTCGATCTCGGGCGGGAGGCCGTCCACCTTCACGTCGCCGTCGGACACCTCGACCGTCACTCGCCGCCCGCCGAGGGGGATGCGGTCGACCCGCAGGTAGCCGATGCGGTCGGGAAGCGAGGGTGCCAGCCACACCTTGCCGTGGGGCACCCAGGGGTCGAGCCGAAGGAGGGAGCGCAGGAACTGCAGGGGGGTCGCCGCCGCCCAGGCCTGGGGCGAGCACGACGACGGATAGGACACCGGAAAGCGCACCTCCTGGCGGCTGAGGCCGCCGTACAGCTCGGGGAGGCGGTGGCCCTGGCCGCCGGCGGCGTCGAGGCAGCCGAGGATCACCCGGTGGGCCTCCTCGACGAAGCCGTAGCGGATGAGCCCGGCGGCGATGATCGCGTTGTCGTGTGGCCAGACCGACCCGTTGTGGTAGCTGATCGGGTTGTAACCGGTCATCGACTGGCCCAGCGTGCGGATGCCGAACCCGCTGAAGAGGTCGTCCGACAGCAGGCGGCCGGCCACCGCCGGCGCCCGGTCCTCGTCGACGATGCCCGTCCAGAGGCAATGGCCCATGTTCGATGCCAGCGCGTCGATCGGCCGCTTCTCCTCGTCGAGGCCCATGGCGTACCAGCCCCTGTCCTCGAGCCAGAAGTCCTCGTTGAACCGGAGCTTGAGGTCCGACGCCTTGGCCCGGTAGCGGGTGGCGGTGGCGACGTCGCCCGCCTCGTCGGCGAAGTGGGCGCGGGCCAGGTAGGCGCCGTAGACGTAGCCCTGCACCTCGCACAGGGCGATGGGGGGACGGGCGAGGCGGCCGTCGGCGAAGCGGATCGAGTCCCACGAGTCCTTCCAGCCCTGGTTGGCCAGGCCCCGGTCGGAGGACCGCCGGTATTCGATGTAGCCGTCGCCGTCGCGGTCGCCGAACTCCTCGATCCACGCCATGGCCCGGTCGGCGGCGGGGAGGAGGCTGTCGACGACCTCGCTGGCCAGGCCCCACCGTCGCAGCTCGCCGAGGAGCATGACGAACAGGGGCGTGGCGTCGATGGAGCCGTAGTACACGTCGCCGCCGCCCAGCGAGAGGCTGGGGGCGTCGCCGAAGCGCATCTCGTGCAGGATCCGCCCGGGTTCCTCCTCGTTGCGGGGGTCGACCTCCGTCCCCTGGAAGCGCGCCAGCGTCTGCAGCACCCCCAGGGCCAGGTCGGGATTGACGATCAGCGCCATCCACGAGGTGAGCAGCGAGTCGCGGCCGAAGAGCGTCATGAACCACGGGGCGCCGGCGGCGACCACCGTGCGCTCGGGGTAGTCGGGGTCGAAGATCCGCAGGGCGCCGAGGTCCTCGGCGCTGCGGACGACGACTGCCCGCAGCTCGTCGTAGTCGGTCTGCACCGCGGGGACGTCGCGCCGCCACTGGTCGAGGCGCCGCTGGGGCATCGCCCGCTCGACCGGCTGGCCGCAGCGGTAGCGGGGCTCGATCTCTTCACTCTCGATGATGGTCGTGAGCTGGAGGCACGTCCTCCAGTTGCCCCGGGCGGGGACGATCACCTCCCACGTCGCCTGGTTCCCCCGCCCTCCCGCCGGCTCGCTGAAGGTGAGGCGGGCGCCCCTGCGCACCGGGCCCTTACGGTGGTGGAACACGATCTGCGAGCTGTCCGACTCGACGGTGACCTCGCCCTCGGACCCCGCCCGCCCCTCCTTGACCCGGAACAGGTTGGCGAAGTCGGCGCCGAACTCGAGCTCGATCGAGCAGTAGGCGGGCTCCTCGCCGTAGTTGAAGACCACCAGGTCCTCGCGCATGCCGAGGCCCACGTAGCGGTGACGGAACACGAGGAGCGTGCTGTCGGCTCGGCCGGGGAGGGGCTGGGCCCGCAGCACGAACGTGGCCGAGAAGGGATCGGTGCTGTCGGCGGCGAGCGCCTCGGGGTGGCCGCCGTTGATCTTGAGCTCCCAGTGGGAGACGAAGCGGGTGTCCCGGAAGAACAGGCCCTGGGCCTGCCCGGCGCCCATGTCCCCGCTGCGGTCGGAGATGCAGAAGGCCGAGCCCTCGACCAGGGTGACGGACGCGCCGGCCTGCCCCAGCGACGGGCTGCCCCCGGTCCAGGTCCAAGGCTGGGACATCGGCGGGAGCGTAGTGGGCAGATCGACATCCCGAGACGGGCGCCCGTTCTTTTCTCCTACGGCGGTAGTGGTAATAAGATGGGGCGGATGACCGCCCCCCTGTTCCAGATCGAAGGCCTGCGCGTCGCCGCCGACGGGGCCGAGATCCTGAAGGGCGTCGACCTCGCCGTGGCCGC
>DASZJY010000086.1:0-3561 GCA_035947635.1 Acidimicrobiales bacterium
GTCCTCCAGGCCGGAGTGCCCCTCGCCCGGGCCCAGGAGGTGTTCGCCGAGGCCAACCAGATGATCGCCCTCGACCCTTGGCTGGGCGAGGACGGCGAGGCCACGATCGGCGGCGTGATCGCCACCGCCGACTCCGGCCCGCTGCGCCACAAGTACGCGGCGGCGAGGGACCTGATCCTCGGCATCACCTTCGTCCTGGGGGACGGCACGGTTGCCAAGGCGGGCGGCAAGGTCATCAAGAACGTGGCCGGCTACGACCTGGCCAAGCTCTTCACCGGCTCCTACGGGACCCTCGGCCTCATCGTCGAGGTGGTCATGCGCCTCCATCCCCGCGCCGCCAACCAGATCACCGCGGTCGGCGCCTCGGACGACCCCGAAGCGCTGGGCCGGGCGGCGTCGGCCGTCGCCCACTCGCCCTTCGGCGCCGAGTCCATCGATGTGGGCTGGGACGACGGGCACGGAGAGGTCATGGCTCGCCTCGCCGGAGCGGCGCCCGAGGCCACCGCCGAGCAGGTGGTCGAGATGCTGGCAGAGGCCGGTCTGGAGGAGGTCCGCCAGACCGCCGACGACGAGGCGCTCTGGCAACGGCAGAGGGAGAGGCAGCGCTCGTCCGACGGCGTCGTGGTACGGGTGTCCGGGCTCATGTCCGAGCTGCCGGCGGTGGTGCGGGCGGCCCAGTCGGCCGGCGCCTCGCTGGTCGGGCGGGCCGGGATGGGGCTGTCGTGGGTCACGCTCCCCGGCACGCAGGACGCCGGTGCGCTGGTGGCCGCCGTCGAGCACGTTCGGCGCACCCTCCACCCGTTCCCGTGCGTGGTGCTCGACGCGCCGGCCGAGGTCCGGGAGAAGGTCGACGTGTGGGGTGAGAGCGACGCCCTCCCCCTCATGCGGCGGGTCAAGGAGCGCTTCGACCCCGCGAACGTGTGCAACCCGGGGATCTTCGTGGGAGGCATCTGATGGCAAAGACGGGCGCGTTCGACACGCACCGACCACCGGCCCAGGAGCTGATCGACGTCTGCGTGCACTGCGGCTTCTGCCTGCCGACGTGCCCGACGTACGTGCTCTGGAACGAGGAGATGGACTCGCCTCGCGGCCGCATCGTGCTCATGAACGCCGCCCGTGAGGACGCCGACGAGCTGTCCGAGTCCATGGTCACCCACTGGGACCGCTGCCTCGGCTGCATGGCCTGCGTCACTGCCTGCCCCTCCGGCGTGGAGTACGGCAAGCTCCTCGAGGCCACCAGGCCCCAGGTCGAGCGCAACTACCGGCGCCCCTTCCGAGAGCGCGCCTTCCGGCGGATGGTCTTCGAGACCTTCACCCATCCCGGCCGCCTGCGGGCCCTCGTGCCGGCTGCCGTGGCGGGCCGGCGGCTCGGGATCACAGGCAGGCCCGGCGGGAAGCCCGGGCGCTTCGCCCGTCTCGGCGTGCTGCGGGCCCTGACCCCCGACGTCAGCCTGAAGGCGTCGGTCGCCCGCCTGCCCGAAGTCACGCCCGCCCAGGGCGAGCGCCGGGGGCGGGTGGGGATGCTCCTGGGCTGCGTGCAGCGGGTGTTCTTCCACGACGTCAACGCCGCGACCGCTCGGGTGCTGGCCGCCGAGGGCTTCGAGGTGTTCGCGCCGCCGAACGTGCGCTGCTGTGGGGCCTTGATGCTCCACTCGGGCGCCGAGGCCGACGCCCTCGAGCTGGCCAAGAAGATGATCGAGGCGTTCGAGGGCTGCGACTACGTCGCCGTCAACGCCGCCGGCTGCAGCTCGTCGATGAAGGAGTACGGGCACCTGCTGGCCGACGACGAGGAGTGGGCGGAGCGGGCCGAGAAGTTCTCCGACAAGGTCCGCGACGTCTCCCAGCTGCTGACCGACTCCGACCCCGTCACCCCCCGCAACCCCGTGCCGCTCAAGGTGGCGTACCACGACGCGTGCCACCTGGCCCACGCTCAGAAGATCCGCTCGGAACCACGGAAGATGCTGTCGGCCATTCCTGACCTGGAGGTGGTCGAGCCCGCCGAGTGGGAGATCTGCTGTGGGTCGGCCGGGATCTACAACATCATGCAGCCCGAGGCAGGAAGAGATCTCGGGCGGCGCAAGGCCAAGAACCTCCTCGACACCGGCGCCGAGGCCATCGCCTCCGGCAACCCCGGCTGCACCCTCCAGATCAACGCCTACCTGCGCGAGGAGGGCCGCTCCCTGCCCATCTTCCACCCAATCGAGCTGGTCGACCGCTCCATCCGAGGCGCCGCCGCCCGCTGACCCCCCACTGCCCGCATTGGGTCAGGAAAGGTGCGCAATCCCGCACCCTGAGCGTGCCGGAACGAGCCGAGGGATCCCTGCGTGCCAGGATCAGCGGGTTCTCACTCGGCAACCGGAAGGAGCGCACGTGGCGACGGAGTCCCGTGGCGGCAGCGTGGTCAAGGTCATCGAGCTCGTCGGCAGCTCGCCGAACTCGTTCAGCGACGCCGTCCGCAGCGCGGTGAAGACGGCGTCCCGAACGATCCGCAACATCAAGGGCGTCGACGTGGTCAGCAGCTCGGCCGATGTGGACGAGAACGGCGACCTGGTCAACTACAAGGTCGACGTCAAGATCGCCTTCGTCATCGAGACGCCCACAGACGTCTCCTGACGGGATGAGGTCCCGGCGCCGGCGCTGGAGGCATCAACAGCGCGGCTGGCGGAAGGCCAAGTCCCGTGAACGATCTGTCGTGAGGAGGTGACCATGGCAGAACAGCACGCGGGCCCCGATCGCCAGCCGGCCGAAGGGGGCGAGGGCACGGCCGAGGCGGCATGAACGAGCAGGCGGTCGACGAGGAGCAGGAGAGGAGCAGGGCGGCGCGGCCCAGGGAGGCAAGGGTCGGGTCGACTGAGCGACCAACCCGGCGGCCGGCGAGCACGATGCCGTCGGCGATGACGGCGTCGTTCACGGTGTGCCAGTCACAATCGAGCTCGACGGCGACCTCGTTCACCGTGCGTCCCCAACGCACAACCTGCTCGGTCACCCACCGTCCCGCCCTGTCCGTCAGGACCAGGCGCGGCGCAGGCGACGTGCACGCGCACCGATGGTTGCGCCACACCGGCGGGCTTGGCGGCCGAGCACGGGGAGATCGACGAGGTCGACCTGGGGGCGCTCCTTCACCCAGGCGGGCGTGGCGCAGCCGGCACACGACCGCCGTCCGTGGCGCATCTCGACGTGCACCCGGAGCGGAGCCGTCGGCCCGACGTCGACCACGCCCAGAACGATCACCGCCGGCAGTCCGACCAGCAGTTCGCACATGCGCGTTGGGTCCACTTCCAAGGGCTCTCCTGAACTCGACGGACTAGACACCGTCAAGTTCGCAGAGCCCTGTACCGCGCCGCGGATGCCCTACACCCCGATCATTCCGAAGAGCCGCGATTGCATCGACAGGAGCGGCACATTCACGAGCTGGGCGCGAACCGCCCAGCTCGCGTCTAGCTCCGAACCAGAAAGTGGCCAGCGATGGCGACCTTCGCCAAGGTGCGGGTCACTGCCCGTCCGGAGCGTCGAGGTCGCGTGATTCAAATCCAGGCGCTCGACGCCTTGCCAAGTCCGGCT
>DASZJY010000087.1:0-12080 GCA_035947635.1 Acidimicrobiales bacterium
CGCCCTGGTCGGAGTGCATCCAGCGTCACGAGCCCTGGCTCACCCTCCACGGCCTCCGCCTGGTGTGGGAGCGGAACCTCCCGTGACGGCGCCGGCGGGGGAGGGGCCCCGCCCTGGCGAGGAGGGCGGGGTTGGGGCCCCGCCCGGGCAAGACAGCGTGACGGCGCCGGCGGGGGAGGGGCCCCGCCCTGGCGAGGAGGGCGGGGTTGGGGCCCCGCCCGGGCAAGACAGCAGAGCCGAAGTCCCGTACCGGTTCGAGCGGACGGCCTCGGCGGCCGACCTCCACCGGCGCCACGGGGGGCTTCCTCCCGGGAGCGACACGGGCAAGGTGGCGTCGGTAGCGGGCCGGCTCATGCTGCGGCGGGTGCAGGGCAAGGTGGCGTTCGGCACCCTCGCCGACTCCAGCGGGCGGGTCCAGCTGTTCGCCCGGGTCGACGAGACCCCCCGCTTCGACGACTTCTGCGCCCTCAACCTGGGGGACTGGGTGGGCGTGAGCGGCGAGGTGGTGACCACCCGGCGGGGCGAGCTCTCGGTCCGGGTCGACGACTGGGTGGTGCTCGCGCCTACCCGGCGCCAGTTCCCCGACAAGTGGCACGGCCTCGCCGATGTCGACACCCGGTACCGCCAGCGCTACGTCGACCTGTGGGCGAGCGAGGACACGCGCCACGCCCTGCTGCTCCGCAGCTCCCTGGTGAGCGGGACCCGGCGGTTCCTCGAGGACCGGGGGTTCGTGGAGGTGGAGACGCCGGTGCTCCATCCCGTCCCAGGGGGGGCCCTGGCCCGGCCCTTCATCACCCACCACGAGGCCCTGGACATGGACCTCTACCTCCGCATCGCCCCCGAGCTGTACCTCAAGCGCCTGGTCGTGGGCGGGTTCGAGCGGGTCTTCGAGATCGGCCGGGTTTTCCGCAACGAGGGGATCTCCCCTCGCCACAACCCCGAGTTCACGATGCTCGAGCTGTACCAGGCCTATGCCGACTACGGCGACCTCATGGCCCTCACCGAGGAGCTCGTCGCCCACCTGGTCGCCGAGCTCTGCGGGAGCACCCGCCTGCGCTACGGCGACCGCGACCTCGACATGGCGCCGCCGTGGCGACGTGCCACCCTCACCGAGCTGGTGGCCGAGCACACCGGCCTGGAGCTCGACGTGGGCATGCCGGCGCCCGCGCTGCGGAGGGTGGCCGACGACCTCGGGCTCTCCTCCGAGGAGCGGTGGGGCCCGGGAAAGCTCCTGCTCGAGATCTACGAGAAGAGCACCGAGCACCGGCTCTGGGGCCCCGTCTTCGTCCTCGACTACCCCACCGAGGTGTCACCGCTCGCCCGCCGCCACCGGAGCCGCCCGGGCTACGTGGAGCGGTTCGAGGCCATCCTCGCGGGCCGGGAGCTGGCCAACGCCTTCAGCGAGCTCGTCGACCCCGACGAGCAGCGCGCCCGCTTCGAGGCGCAGACGGCCGAGCGGTTGGGAGGCGACATCGAGGCCATGGTCGTCGACGAGGACTACCTCCGGGCCCTCGAGTACGGGCTTCCGCCCACCGCCGGACTGGGCATCGGCATCGACCGCCTGGCCATGCTCCTCGCCGACGCCGCCAACATCCGCGACGTCATCGCCTTCCCCACCCTGCGTCCGGAGCCGGGCGAGTGAGAAGCGTCAGCCAGTGGGTGCGGGGACGCCGCCGATGAGGTGGCCGGCGAGAGCGCCCAGCGCCTCGGCGACCTTGCGGGCGTTGGGGCCGTCGCCGCATGCGCTGGTCAGGTGGTCGAGCTCGAGGTCGGCCTCGACGGCGTAGCGCCGGGCCACTTCGAGGGCCGAGACCACCGCCCCGTCGGCCCGCACCAGAGCCCGAACCTCCTCCACCGCGGCGGCGTCGACGGGACCTCCGAGGAGGCGCCGCAGGACCTGGCCGGCTTCGTCGTGGGCGAGGGCGCGTATCACCGGGAGCGTGTAGACGCCCTCGACCAGGTCGTTCCCGGCCGGCTTGCCCAGCTGCTCCTCGGTGGCGACCACGTCGAGGATGTCGTCGATGATCTGGAACACCATGCCGACCCGCTGCCCGTAGGCGGTGAGGGCTTCGATGGCGGACCGAGGAGCCGAGGCGGTCAGCCCGCCGATGCGACAGGCGGTGGCCATGAGGGCAGCGGTCTTGCCGGCGATCGACGAGAGGTATGCATCCTCGGTGCGGTCGACGTCGAAGGTCTGGGAGAGCTCCAGGACCTGGCCCTCACAGAGCCGGCCGATGGTGGCGGCCAGCAGGCCGGCGACCTCGGTGCCGAGCGAGGCGGCGATCTCCGATGCCCGGGCCAGCAGGAAATCGCCGGCGAGGATGGCGACGAGGTTTCCCCACCGGGCGTTGACGCTCTCCACATTCCGGCGGGTACGGGCCTCGTCCATCACGTCGTCGTGGTAGAGCGAGCCCAGGTGGACCAGTTCGACCGCGCAGGCCCCCATCACCACGTCGTCGGGGGCCGGGCCTCCGTCGAGCTGGCCGGCGCACAGGGCGAGGGCGGGCCGCAGTCGCTTCCCGCACGCCGGGATCAGATGGCCGGCGACCTGGCTGAGGAAGGGGTCGTCGGCCTCGACCACCCGTCGCAGGGCCACCTCCACCCGGGCCAGGTCCGCCTCGAGGTGGGGAAGGGTGAGGAGGGGGGCCAGGCTGACCACCCTGAGACGCTACGCCAAGCCGCTCCGTTGTCAGGAATCCAGCCGAATGTGCCGATGTTGTACAGGTGGAGGGAATCGGCGGACCGTGTCATCAGGAGCGGCCCGGTTCCATGTACGAGAAGGCCGGCGGGGTTGGGCCCCCGCCGGCACCGGCGGGCGTGCTCCGAAGGAGCCGGGTGCCCGACGGCACAGACACTGCGTGTTACATCTACCGGCCCCCCCGGTAGACTTGCGCCACGGACCCCAACCGATAGGGAGGGAGGGTTCCCTTGTTCGAGCGATTCACGGACCGGGCTCGCAGGGTCGTTGTGTTGGCCCAGGAAGAGGCCCGGCTCCTCAACCACAACTACATAGGCACCGAGCACATCCTCCTCGGCCTGATCCACGAGGGCGAGGGGGTGGCGGCCAAGGCGCTCGAGCAGCTCGGGATCTCCCTCGAGGCGGTCCGGACGCAGGTCGAGGAGATCATCGGCCACGGCGGCTCGTCGCCCAGCGGGCACATCCCGTTCACCCCGCGGGCCAAGAAGGTCCTCGAGCTGTCCCTGCGTGAGGCGCTGCAGCTCGGCCACAACTACATCGGCACCGAGCACATCCTGCTCGGCCTCATCCGGGAGGGCGAGGGCGTGGCCGCCCAGGTCCTCGTGAAGCTGGGCGCCGACCTCAGCCGCGTCCGCCAGCAGGTCATCCAGCTCCTGTCCGGCTACGCCGGCAAGGACCCCGCCACCAGCGGCGGCCCCAGCGGCGAGTCCGCCCCTACCGGCTCCCTCGTCCTCGACCAGTTCGGCCGCAATCTCACCCAGCTGGCCCGGGAGAAGAAGCTCGACCCGGTGATCGGGCGCGAGCGCGAGATCGAGCGCGTCATGCAGGTGCTCTCCCGCCGAACCAAGAACAACCCCGTCCTCATCGGCGAGCCGGGTGTTGGCAAGACGGCCATCGTCGAGGGCTTCTCTCAGCGCATCGTGGCCAACGACGTCCCCGACACCCTCCGGGGCAAGCAGCTCTACACCCTCGACCTCGGCGCCCTCGTCGCCGGGTCCCGCTATCGGGGCGACTTCGAGGAGCGCCTGAAGAAGGTCCTGAAGGAGATCCGCACCCGCGGCGACATCATCCTGTTCATCGACGAGCTGCACACCCTCGTGGGCGCGGGCGCGGCCGAAGGCGCCATCGACGCCGCCTCCATCCTGAAGCCCATGCTGGCCCGGGGCGAGCTGCAGACCATCGGGGCCACCACCCTCGACGAGTACCGCAAGCACCTCGAGAAGGACGCCGCCCTCGAGCGGCGCTTCCAGCCGATCAAGGTCGAGGAGCCGTCGGTCGCCCACACCATCGAGATCCTCCGGGGCATCCGTGACCGCTACGAGGCCCACCACCGGGTCACGATCACCGACCAGGCCATCGTGGCCGCCGCCAACCTCTCCGACCGCTACATCTCCGACCGCCACCTGCCCGACAAGGCCATCGACCTCATCGACGAGGCCGGTAGCCGCATGGTGATGCGCCGGATGAAGACACCGGCCGACTACAAGGAGCTCGAGGCCGAGCTCGTCCAGGTCCGCCGGGAGAAGGACACCGCCATCGAGAACCAGAAGTTCGAGCAGGCGGCCAAGCTCCGCGACCGGGAGAAGACCCTCCTCGACCGCCGGGCGGCCAAGGAGTCCGAGTGGAAGGCCGAGGGCATCGACCTGTTCGACGAGGTCGACGAGGAGGCCATTGCCGAGGTCCTCGCCCTCTGGACGGGCATCCCCGTCTACAAGCTCACCGAGGAGGAGACGGCGAAGCTCCTCCGCATGGAGGACGAGCTCCACAAGCGGGTCATCGGGCAGGAGTCGGCGATCCACGCCGTCTCCCAGGCGATCCGCCGCACCCGGGCCGGCCTCAAGGACCCCAAGCGCCCCAGCGGCTCGTTCATCTTCCTCGGCCCCTCGGGCGTGGGGAAGACCGAGCTGGCCAAGACGCTCGCCGAGTTCCTCTTCGGCGACGAGGGCCACCTCATCCAGCTCGACATGAGCGAGTACATGGAGAAGCACACGGTCAGCCGCCTGGTGGGCTCGCCCCCGGGGTACGTGGGCTACGAGGAGGGCGGCCAGCTCACCGAGGCGGTGCGGCGCAAGCCGTTCTCGGTCGTGCTGTTCGACGAGATCGAGAAGGCCCACCCCGACGTGTTCAACGCCCTGCTCCAGATCCTGGAGGACGGGCGCCTCACCGACGCCCAGGGGCGCACGGTGGACTTCAAGAACACGGTGCTCATCATGACGTCCAACCTGGGCACGGCCGACCTGCGCAAGGCGGCCATCGGGTTCCAGAAGTCGAGCCAGGCGGTGACGTACGAGAAGATGAAGGACAAGGTCCAGGAGGCGCTCAAGCAGCACTTCCGGCCCGAGTTCCTCAACCGCATCGACGAGACCATCGTCTTCCACGAGCTCACCCAGGAAGAGGTCACCCAGATCGTCGACCTCATGACCCGCCGGGTGCGCGAGCAGCTGGAGAGCCAGGGCCTGGCCCTCGAGCTCACGCCCGCGGCCAAGGCGCACCTGGCCAAGAAGGGCTACGACCCAACTCTGGGTGCCCGACCCCTGCGCCGGGCCATCCAGCGGGAGGTCGAGGACCCGCTCTCCGAGCGCATCCTCTGGAAGGAGTTCCGGGCGGGCGAGACCGTCGTCGTCGACGCCGAGGACGACGCCATCGTCTTCCGGTCCATCGAGGGCATCGAGCCGCCTCCGGTGGAGCTGGCCGAGACCGGCCCCTCGGAGTAATCGCCAGCGCAACCGCCGGGACGCCTTCGGCGCCCCGGCGGCCGCCCCCACTGCTGCTCGTTGCGCTGGCGGCCCTGCTGCTGTCGTCGGGCTGCCGGGTCACCGTCACCGCCGGCATCGACGTCGGCTCCGACGGCAAGGGCACGGTCCGGGCGTCCGTCGCCCTCGACGACGACGCCGTCCGCCGGTTCGGCGACCTGGCCGGGGAGCTGCGGGTCGACGACCTGCGCCAAGCGGGATGGGAGGTCGAAGGCCCCCGCAAGGAGGACGACGGGCTCACGTGGGTGCGGGCCTCGCGTTCGTTCTCGGGCGCGGACGAGGCCAACGCCGTGCTCTCGCAGCTCAGCGGCCCCGACGGGCCGTTCCGCGACGTGCGCCTGACCCACTCGCGGTCGCTCCTGCGGACGACCACGCGGCTGACTGGCGTCGTCGACCTGGCCGCGGGGGCGGCCGCTTTCGCCGACCCCGACCTTTCCGGCCGGGTGGGCGACACCCTCCCCCTCGACCTCAACCGGCTGCGCGACGAGCTCGGTGCCGACGCCGACCAGGAGCTGCAGGTGGCCCTCGAGGCCGATCTCCCCGGCTCCGTGCGGGCCAACGCCCCCCAGGAGGGGGGGCGGGCGGTGTGGCGGCCCGCTTTGGGCCAGCAGGTGCCCGTCGAGGCGTCGTCCGAGGCCGTCGCCCTCGTGCCGCTGGTGCCCGTCGTGGCCGGCCTGCTGCTCCTCGTCGTGGTGGGCGCCGCCTTCCTCGTCTGGCGCCGCCGGTCCCGAGCCTGAATCTCCGGAAGCGGCGGTGGCCCTGGCGCGGAATCGCTCCCTGACGACCGCCGGCTCTGAGGCGGGGAGCGGGCGATGTCGTACCCCCTCGGTAGGTTCCGGGCCATGGCCAAGCTGCGAACGGTCCATCGGTGCCAGGAGTGCGGGGCGGCGGCGCCCCGGTGGGCGGGGCGGTGCCCGGCGTGCGGGGCGTGGAACACGCTGGTCGAGGAGGTCGACGACCGGGCGGCCTCGAGCGCCCTGGCCGCCGGGTACCGGCCGCCGGCCGCCGCGGTGCCCATCGCCGAGGTCGTCGCCGACGGGTGCCGGCGCCAGCCCACCGGCGTGGGGGAGCTCGACCGGGTCCTCG
Organism: Acidimicrobiales bacterium; assembly: GCA_035947635.1. Classification (GTDB taxonomy): domain Bacteria; phylum Actinomycetota; class Acidimicrobiia; order Acidimicrobiales; family AC-14; genus DASZJY01. The sequence goes on from DASZJY010000087.1 coordinate 6,538, forward strand.
GCGGCGGGCTGCTACCCGGCTCGGTCACCCTGCTGGGCGGCGAGCCTGGCATCGGCAAGTCCACGCTGCTCCTGCAGGTGCTGGCAGGGGCGGCGGCGGCGGGTGGTCGCTGCCTGCTGGTGAGCGCCGAGGAGTCGGCCGAGCAGGTGCAGGTCCGGGCGGAGCGCCTCGGGGCGGCCCGGGCGGGCGGGCTCTGGCTCGTGTCGGAGACCGAGCTGTCCCACCTCGTCGCCCAGGTCGAAGACGTGGCGCCCACTCACCTCGTCGTCGACTCCATCCAGACCGTCTTCGACGCCGCCCTCGACTCGACGCCGGGCTCGGTGGCCCAGGTCCGCCATTGCACGTCCCGCCTCGTGCGCCTGGCCAAGGAGCGGGCCGTCGCCACGGTGCTGGTCGGCCATGTCACCAAGGACGGGAGCCTGGCCGGCCCCCGCGTGCTCGAGCACTCGGTCGACACCGTCCTGTCCTTCGAGGGCGACCGCCACCACGGGCTGCGGCTCCTCCGGGCGGTGAAGCACCGCTTCGGCCCGGTCGGCGAGCTGGGGCTGTTCGAGATGGGACCCGCCGGACTGCTGGACGTGCCCGACGCCGCCGGGCTCTTCCTCGCCGACCGCCAGCCCGGCGTGCCCGGGTCGGCGGTGGTGGCGGCCGTCGACGGGTGCCGGCCGCTCCTGGTCGAGGTGCAAGCGCTCGTCGTGTCGGCCAAGGCCGCCTTTCCCCGCCGGTCGGCCGAGGGGGTCGACGCCGGACGCCTCGACCTGCTGCTGGCGGTGCTCGAGAAGCGGGCGGGCCTGGAGGTGGGACGCTCCGACGTCTACGCCCTGGCCGCCGGCGGCGTGCGGGTCGTCGAGCCAGCCGCCGACCTCGCCCTCACACTTGCGGTGGCCTCCTCGTACGCCGGCGTGGCGCTCCCGGCCGACCTGGTCGCCTGCGGGGAGGTCGGGTTGGGCGGCGAGCTGCGCCAGGTCCCCCAGATCGACCGCCGGCTGGCGGAGGCCGCCCGCCTCGGCTTCGCCCGGGCCATCGTGCCCCTCGGCTGCCCCGACCCGCCGGCGGGGATGATGGCGTTGCGAGTGGGCACCCTCGCCGAGGCGGTCCGGGTCGTCGGCCTACCGACCCAACCGCGTGACGCCATTCATTCACACGCGCGTTCCAATGGTGAAACGGCGCTGGCGTCCTGACCCACTACCATCCATGAGGTGCCCGCTAGGCGTCACCTCGGGCTGGCCGACGCTCTCGCTGCCGTTGCTCCTGGCCAGCCTCTGCGCGAGGGCCTCGACCGCATCCTCCAGGCGAACATGGGCGCCCTCATCGTCGTGGGCGACGGCCCCGAGGTCCTGTCCATCTGCTCGGGCGGCTTCCTGCTCGACGCCGAGTTCAGCCCCCAGCGGCTCTCCGAGCTGGCCAAGATGGACGGCGCCACGATCCTCGCTCCCGACGCCACCCGCATCGCCCGTGCCAACGTCCACCTCGTGCCCAACCCCAACGTCCCTACCTCGGAGACGGGCACTCGGCACCGCACGGCCGAGCGGGTGGCCCGGTCCATCGGCGTACCCGTGATCTCGGTCTCCGAGGACATGAAGTCGATCGCCGTCTACTACCAGGACACAAAGCACCCGGTGGAGGCAAGCACCCGGCTCCTCGCCCGGGCCAACCAGGCGCTGGCGACGCTGGAGCGCTACAAGAACCGCCTCGACAACGTCTCCAGCTCGCTGGCCGCCCTCGAGGTGGAAGACCTTGTCACCGTGCGCGACGTGGTCACCGTCCTCCAGCGCATGGAGATGGTCCGCCGCATCGCCGAGGAGGTGCACGGCTACATCGTCGAGCTCGGGACCGACGGCCGGCTCGTCCGCCTCCAACTCGAGGAGCTCATGGGGGGCGTGGAGGACGACCGCCGGCTGGTGATCAAGGACTACTTCGTCACCACCGAGTCCTGGCGGCTGCCCGAGGCAATGGCCGCGTTGGCCGAGCTGAGCACCGAGGAGATCCTCGACCTGCAGGCGGTGACCTCCGTCCTGCACCTCCCGGGCGACCCCGCCGACCTCGACGCCACCCTCCAGCCTCGCGGCTACCGGCTGCTCGCGCGGGTCCCCCGGCTGCCCGATTCGGTGATCCAGCACATCGTCGAGCGCTTCGGCTCGCTCCACAAGATCCTGCGGGCTACCGCCGCCGACCTCGACGAGGTCGAGGGCATCGGCGCCACGAGGGCCAAGGCCATCGAGGAGGCCCTCAAGCGTCTCGCCGAGACCAGCATCCTCGACCGGTACGGGTAGTTTCGCCTCGCAACCGGAGGTTGCTCCGGGACTGGAAGGAAACCGCCTGCGCTCGACCTGAACGGCGGATCGGCGGACTGGACGAAGAAGCGCAGGCGGTTTCCTTTCGTCCCGGCGGCGCTGATGGTGCTCGGTCGGCCGGCTCGGCCGGCCACCCTCCGCGCTGAAACCCTTCCTTCTGGCCGCCTTCGGCGGCCTCCTCAGCTCTTCTGGCTCTCCGCGATTTCCTCTACGAGGCCATACTCGACCGCCTCTTCGGCGTTCAAGGTCACGCCCTTGCGCATGTCGGCGACCACCCGTTCGAGGGACTGGCCGGTCGCCTCGGCCAGGCGGCGGTGGAGGCCGTCGAGCTGCCGCTGGTAGGAGGAGGCGGACGTCGCCACCTCGTCGGCGCCGCCCTGGAGCTGCACAGCGGGGTCCAACAGGGCGAACAGGCAGTGCGGGTGCGCCACCCGGCGGTCCGCCGCCGCCAGCGGGGCCAACGCCGGGCCGCCGACCCTGCCGCTGCACACGGCCCGAACCGTCAACCCCGCGAGGTCGACGGTGTCGGCCAGGGCGACGCAGGCGTCGAGGTCGCCGTCGGGGCACGACAGGCGCAGCTCGACGGGCTCGTCGCCGCTGGCGTCGAGCAGCATCAGCTGGGCGGCCGCCAGCCCGGCCACGCCGTCGTCGAGGCGGCCGGTGACGAGCACGATGCGCCGCTCGAGGAGGCGGTCGAAGACGTTCTCCGAAAGAGCCCCCGACGGCACCGCGACCGTCGGGACGAGTGGCGGCGGCCCCGGAGGGCGCGGCGGCGCCCTCCGCTCCGGCACGGGCCGCCAGGGCGGCACCTCGGGCGGCACCTCGGGCGGCCACGGCGGCGGCTCGGGGTGGCTACCCACGGTCGTGCCCTCCGAGCCGCCACTCGATCTCGATCCCCAGGGCGGCCGAATAGCGCTCGATCGTCGAGAGGCGCGCGTCCGACTCGCCTGACTCCAACCGGGCGACGGCGGGTTGGGACGTCCCCATCCGTGAGGCGACCTCGGCCTGCGACAGCCCGAGGTGCTGCCGGGCCCCGGCGAGCTCGGCCAAGAGGTTCCCGCGACGCTCGGAGATCTCCTCGAAGCCCGGGAACACCGAGCGCCGCGGCGAGGGCCGTTCCATATCGAAAACGATATACCAGGGTCGCCGGCGTGCGGTGTCGCCAGCCCCGGGCGGTCGGCTACGCGCTCTCTCGGACGTCCATGCCCGCCCGGCGCATCAGTTGGGCGCGGTCGACGATGCGGTAGCGGCGGTCGTGCTGGTAGAGCCATCCGAGACGGACGAAGGTGGAGATCGACTTGTTCACCCGTTCCCGCGACGCGCCCACGAGGGCGGCCAGCTCCTCCTGGGTGACCGGCAGCTGGAACTCATCGGACTCGCCGGCCAGCTCGAGGAGCCGCTTCGCCGTCCGGCCGGTCACGTCGAGGAAGGCGCTGTCGGTGATCGCCTGGTCGGCCACCCGCAGCCGCTCGGCCAGCAGCTCGACCAGACCCCACATCATTCCGGGGTGCTGCTCGAGGACCTGGCGGGCGGGCTGGTAGGGGACGGCGACGACCGTCGACGCCTCGATGGCCCGGGCCTGCGTCGTCCGCCGCTGCCCGAGGAACAGGCTGCAGACGCCGAACAGCTCGCCCTTCCCGACGAGGGCGATGAGAGCCTGGCGACCGTCGGGCGCCTGGTTGGCGAGGGCGATGCGCCCTGCCTGGACGACGAACAGGTCGTCGGCGGGCTGGCCCGGGCGGTAGACCACGTCGTTGCGCTGCAGCCTCCGAATCGTCGTCACACCACGCGCCGAGGCGGCCAGGGCGGCCAGCAGGTGCTCGCCCAGCGCGGAGCCCCCGAGGCGGGGGTCGCCGCCGTTGCGGCGGGGCGCCGCGCCGTTCAAGTGGTGCTCGCCTTGCCCCCGAGAGGGCTGCGAGTCGAGGCGGTCAAGTTGTTGTCGGGTCACTTTCCTGGCACTCTGGAGTTGTCCCCACCCGTCTCATTCCTGGGAGAGGCATGCCCTTCGACGTCGGAGACAAGGTGGTCTATCCCCACCACGGCGCAGCGGTAATCGAGCGTCGAGAGCGTCGAGATGCCTTCGGCACCGACCGTGAGTACCTGGTGCTGAAGCTGGCCTACGGCGACCTGACGCTGATGGTGCCGGCCGACAACACCGACGAGGTCGGCCTTCGCGAGGTGATCAACGACGAGGAGGTCGAGGAGGTCTTCGCCGTCCTTCGCAAGAAGGAGGCGCGCATGCCCACCAACTGGTCCCGGCGGTTCAAGAACCACGTGGAGAAGCTCAAATCGGGCGACATCTACCAGGTGGCCGAGGTGGTCAGGAACCTCTCGATCCGCGAGAAGGACAAGGGGCTGTCGGCGGGTGAGAAGCGCATGCTCACCAAGGCCCGCCAGATCCTCGTGTCCGAGCTCACCTTCGCCATCGGCGTCACCGAGGAGGAGGCCGAGCGCAAGCTCGACGAGGCGCTGGTCTGACCGACGCCTCGCGCCGTCCCCCGGGGGCGGTCGCCGGCTGCCGATGAGCGTCTGGGCCGTCGTCGTGGCCGCCGGCTCCGGGCGCCGCTTCGGCGGCCTCAAGCAGTACGAGCTCCTGGGCTCTCGCATGGTCGTCGACTGGGCGGTGGCCGCCGCCCGCACGGTCGCTGACGGCGTCGTCCTCGTCGTGCCCCCCGGGCAACTGCGGGCCGGGAACGAGCCGGTCGACGCCCTCGTCGCCGGCGGCGACACCCGGTCGGCGTCGGTCCGGGCCGGCCTGGTCGCCGTCCCCGAGGACGCCGAGATCGTGGTGGTGCACGATGCCGCCCGGCCGCTCGCCTCACCCGCCCTGTTCGCTGCCGTCACCGCCGCCGTGCGCGGCGGGGCCGACGGGGCCGTCCCGGGCGTCGCCCTCCCGGACACGGTGAAGCGGGTGCGGGAGGGCTCCGTCGTGGCCACCGTCGACCGGGCCGAGCTCGTCGCCGTCCAGACGCCGCAAGCTTTCCTGGCGTCGGCCCTCCGCCGGGCCCACGCCACCGGAGGCGAGGCCACCGACGACGCCGCCCTTGTCGAGGCCCTCGGCGGGCGGGTCACGGTGGTGGCCGGGGAACCCGGCAACGTCAAGCTCACCGCTCTCGAGGACCTCGCCGACGCCGAGCACCGGGTGCTCAGCGGCCGGGTCCGCCAGTGAGCCCTGACCGTGACGCGCCTGCCTTCGGCGTCGGCCTGGGGTTCGACGTCCATCCCTTCTCCGACGACCCTGGCCGCCGC
>DASZJY010000088.1:0-7380 GCA_035947635.1 Acidimicrobiales bacterium
GCCGTGCCGGAGACGTCGAACGGGTTGACCTCGAGGGCCACACCGCCCAGCTCCTCCCAGGCCCCGGCGTCCCGGCTGAGGGCCAGCACGCCGTTGTTCGCGTTGAGGACCGCCCCTTCCTTGGCGACCAGGTTGAGCCCGTCGCGGATGGGGTTCACGAGCAGCACGTCGTACCGGCGTAGGGCGGCGACCGACCGCGGGAAGTTGTCGGAGGTGTCGACCATGACGGGCGTCCAGCCCGGCGTCCCCCACGTCTCGTTGAGGTGGCGCGCGAGCGTCTCCACCTCCTGGCGGTAGGCGAGGTACTCGGGCAGCCCTTCCCGAGAGGGGTAGATGAGGGCGGCGAACACCACCCGTCCCCTCCATTCAGGGTGGGTCCGGAGCAGGTCGTCGTAGGCGAGGAACCCCCGCAGGAGGTTCTTGGAGAGCTCGATGCGGTCGACGCGGAGGATCAGCATCCGGTCGCCCAGCTGCTCGTCGAGCTCGGCGGCTTCGTTGGCGCACTCGTCCGACGCCGCCACTCCCTCGATGTCGTCGTGGTCGGGCGCCATGGGGGAGACGAACGTGGCCGGCCGCCACCCCAGCACCTGCGCGCAGCACTCTTCGAAGTTGGCCGCCCAGCGGCGGGCGTGGAACCCGCACGAGGTGTGGCTGCTCATGCCCACGAGCAGCTCCTCGGCCACGTTGGTGGGCAGCACGCGCAGGGCGCCGGGCTCGCAGAAGGGGGTGTGGGTGAAGTGGACGGCGTTGAGGTCGCGCCGCTCCTGGGCCAGCCAGGTGCCCACGAGGGACAGGTGGTAGTCCTGCACGAGCACGGTGGCGCCCTCGGGCGCCTCGTCGATCAGCACCCGGGCGAAGGCCAGGTTCATGGCCCGGTAGGCCGCCCACGCCTCCCGCCAGCGGCGGTCGAGACGGGGCCGCCGGGGGAGGTCGAACATCCCGTGGTGCAGGAACCAGAGGGTGGCATTGGAGACGACGTCGTAGGCCATGCGGTACTCGTCGAGGTCGAGGGCGAGGAGCCGGACCCGGTGGCCCTCGGCCTCGTCCACCTCCCGTGACGCCGCCTCACGGTCGCCTTCGCTTATGGCCGAGGCGATCCACGTGGCCCCCGTCTCCCGGGCGAGGGGGCCGAGGCTGGACACGAGGCCACCCGCTCCCCGGCGCGCCGTGAGCTCGCCATCGTCTCCCACGGAGAACGACAGCGGCCCTCGGTTGGACACGATGACGAGCGGGCTGGCGTCCTCGGGAATGCGCCACGATAACGGACGGCCCGCGGGCGGCAGTCGGTCAGCTCCGCTCGCGGTAGGCGGCGACGCTGGCGATGGGCGGGCGCTCGGTCGTCGTGATCGGGACGGGACCGAGGCCCGGGCGCCGCAGCACGGCCTCGCCGTCGCCGGCCACGCTCACTCCCGCTCGTCGCAGGGCGGTGGCGAGGACCTCGGCGGCCTGGGGCCCGAGCTCCTGCAACGGCCGGTTGCGGTGCGTGCGCACGCCGAGGTCGACCTGGGCGACGGCCTCGACGCCGTAGCGGGCGGCCACGTCGACGAGCAGCGCCAGGTCGACGCCGTAGCCCTGCACGAAGGGCACCTGCTCGAGCGCCTGACGGCGTGCCGCGAACTCCCCGGCGAGAGGCTGTGCGACCGCGCTCAGGTGCGGGAACAGCAGGGCCAGCACCGGTCGGGCGACCAGCTCGGTGACCCGACCACCCTCGCCGAGGACCCCTGCGAGGGGGCGGTGGTAGAACCCCTTGACGAAGGCGACGGAGTCGTCGGTGAGGAGGGGTCCCAGCACGCCCACGACCATCGCCGGGTCGAACTGGCGCAGGTCGGCGTCGCAGAACGCCAGCAGGTCGCCCTTGGCCGCTCCCAGGGCCTTCCAGAGGGCCTCGCCCTTGCCGCTGCCCGGGCCGCAGCTGGGGAGGACGTCGGCGGTGGCCAGCACCGTGGCTCCGGCGTCGGCGGCCACGGTGGCGGTGGCGTCCCGGGAGCCGTCGTCGAGGACCAGCACCTCGTCGACGAGCCCGGTCCGGTCGACCAGCTCACCGCACAGGGAGCCGACGATCTGGCCGATCGTCGCCTCCTCGTCGCGGGCGGGGAGGCAGACGGAGACGAACCGCTCGGCCTTGGCGTGCAACAGGCGATCGAGGGGGAAGTCTCGGGAGTGGAACGTCCGCACCTCGCCAGAAGCCATGGGTCATTCTTCTCCGTTCGGGAAGGGCTTTGACGAAGGGCGGCCGGATCGCGATCATTGAGTCATCATCCAGAGCGGTCGAGGGACCGGGCCCGACGACGCCGCGACAACCAGTCTCCCAGTCGACCGACGGGCGACCAGGTGCCAAAGCCCGGATCGATGAGGAGGCAACGTTGCTGTTCGTCGAAGGTCTGCGATGCCGGGAGTGCGGCCGCGCCTACCCGCCCGAGGCCCTGCACGTCTGTGAGTACTGCTTCGGTCCTCTCGAGGTCACCTACGACTACGACGCCATCGCCGGCGCCACCACCCGCGAGTCGGTGGCCGCCGGACCGACGTCGATCTGGCGCTACGCCAACCTTCTCCCCGCCCACAACGACGGCGCCGTCGACCTGGGCGCGGGGTTCACACCGCTGGTCCGGGCCGACCGCCTGGCCGCCGAGCTCGGCCTCGGCGAGCTGTGGCTGAAGAACGACACCCTGAACCCGACCGGGTCGTTCAAGGACCGGGTCGTGTCGGTCGCCCTGGCCCGGGCCCGCGAGCTCGGCTTCAAGGTCGCCGCCTGCGCGTCGACGGGGAACCTGGCCAACTCCGTCGCCGCCCACGCCGCCCGGGCGGGCATGCGCCACTTCGTCTTCATTCCCGCCGACCTCGAGCCGGCCAAGATCGTCACCTCGGCTGTCTACGGGCACAGCCTGGTGGCCGTCGACGGCAGCTACGACGACGTCAACCGGTTGTGCGCGGAGCTGGCGTCCGAGCACCCCACCTGGGCGTTCGTGAACGTCAACCTGCGCACCTATTACGCCGAGGGATCGAAGACCCTGGCCTTCGAGACGGCCGAGCAGCTCGGCTGGCAGGCGCCCGACCACGTCGTCGTGCCGGTGGCGTCCGGCTCGCAGCTGACCAAGGTGGCCAAGGGCTTCGAGGAGCTCTGGAAGGTCGGCCTGCTCGACGACGAGCCGCACGTCCGCGTCTCGGGAGCCCAGGCCGAAGGTTGCTCGCCGGTGGCGAGCGCCTTCACCGCCGGAGACCACTACGTGCGGCCGGTGAAGCCCCGGACGATCGCCAAGTCGCTGGCCATCGGCAACCCGGCCGACGGGATCTACGCCCTCGACGCCGTGCGCTCCAGTGGCGGGGCGGTGGGATCGGTGACCGACGACGAGATCGTCCAGGGGATCGTGCTCCTCGCCCGGACCGAGGGCATCTTCGCCGAGACCGCCGGAGGGGTCACCATCGCCACGCTGGCCAAGCTGGCAGCGTCCGGCGTCGTCCGCCCCGACGAGCGGGTCGTGGCCTACGTCACGGGGCACGGGCTCAAGACCGTCGACGCCGTCGCTCCGTCGGTGGGGCCGTCGGCGACCATCGCCCCGACCCTCGAGGCGTTCGCCAGCACGGTCGATCTCGAGGAGGGAGGGCTCTGATGGCCGTGGTCGTACGTATCCCGACGCAGTTGCGGTCTCTGTCGAACGGCGCATCCGAGGTGAAGGTCGAGGGGGACACCGTCGGGGACGTGCTGACCGCCCTCGACCGCGCCCATCCGGGCTTCAAGGACCGGCTCTACGACGACGCCGGCCACCTACGCCGCTTCGTGAACGTGTTCGTGGCCGACGAGGACGTGCGGTTCCTCAAGGGCCTCGACACCAAGGTGGAGCCCGGGACCACCGTCTCGATCATCCCCGCCGTCGCCGGCGGCTAGGAGTCGGGATGCGCCGGCGGGGCAGGGGCCCCCGCCGGCAGCGGCGGGCGTGGTCCGAAGGACCCGGGTGCCCGCCGCAAGTGGCAGCTTGCATCGCACCGGCCGGTTTGGTTGTATCGTTAGCAGTCAAAGGACGAGAGTGCTAACGACCGGAAGCGGAACGAACCGGGACGGAGGAGCCACCACATGCCCAAGTTGATCGCCTTCGACGAGACTGCCCGCCGGGCCCTCGAGAGCGGCATGAACCAGCTGGCCGACGCCGTACGCGTCACGTTGGGCCCCAAGGGCCGCAACGTCGTGCTGGACAAGAAGTGGGGGGCGCCCACGATCACCAACGACGGCGTCTCCATCGCCAAGGAGATCGAGCTCGAGGAGCCCTACGAGAAGATCGGTGCCGACCTGGTGAAGGAGGTCGCCAAGAAGACGGACGACGTCGCCGGTGACGGCACCACTACCGCCACTGTGCTGGCGTGGGCCATGGTGCACGAGGGACTGCGCAACGTGGCTGCCGGCGCCAACCCGATGTCGCTCAAGCGGGGCATCGAGCAGGCCGTCGAGATTGCCGTCGAGGCCCTGAAGGACGTCGCCGTCGAGGTGGAGTCCAAGGAGCAGGTGGCCCAGGTGGCCGCCATCTCGGCGGCCGACCGCGAGATCGGCGACATGATCTCCGAGGCCATCGACAAGGTCGGCAAGGACGGCGTCATCACCGTCGAGGAGTCGCAGACCTTCGGGATGGAGCTCGAGCTGGTCGAGGGCATGCGCTTCGACAAGGGCTACATCTCGCCCTACTTCGTCACCGACCCCGAGCGCATGGAGGCGGTGATGGAGGACCCGTACATCCTCCTGGTCGGCAACAAGATCTCCGCCGTGCGTGACCTGCTGCCCGTGCTCGAGAAGGTCATGCAGTCGGCCCGCCCGCTGGTGATCATCTCCGAGGACGTCGAGGGCGAGGCGCTCGCCACCCTCGTCGTCAACAAGATCCGCGGCACGTTCAAGTCGGTGGCGGTCAAGGCCCCCGGCTTCGGCGAGCGCCGCAAGGCCATGCTCCAGGACCTCGCCATCCTCACCGGCGGGCAGGTCATCTCCGAGGAGGTCGGTCTCAAGCTGGAGAACGTCACCCTCGACATGCTGGGCCGGGCCCGCAAGATCACCGTCACCAAGGACGAGACCACCGTCGTCGAGGGCGCCGGCGACCAGGCCGACATCAACGGCCGCGTCACCCAGATCCGGGCCGAGATGGAGAACACCGACTCCGACTACGACAAGGAGAAGCTGCAGGAGCGCCTGGCCAAGCTGGCCGGCGGCGTGGCCGTCATCAAGGTCGGCGCCGCCACCGAGGTGGAGCTGCGGGAGAAGAAGCACCGCATCGAGGACGCCGTCAGCACCACCAAGGCCGCCGTCGAGGAGGGCGTCGTGCCCGGCGGTGGCGTGGCCCTGCTGCGGGCCCAGGCCAAGGTGAACGAGGCAGTCGCCTCACTCGACGGCGACGAGGCCACCGGCGTCCGCATCGTGGCCCGGTCGCTCGAGGAGCCGCTCAAGCAGATCGCTGTGAACGCCGGCTACGAGGGCGGCGTCATCGTCGAGCGGGTGCGCGGCCTCGACGGCCCCACCGGGCTCAACGCCGCCACCGGCGACTACGAAGACCTGTTCAAGGCCGGCGTCATCGACGCCGCCAAGGTCACCCGGTCGGCTCTGCAGAACGCCGCCTCCATCGCTGCTCTCTTCCTCACCACCGAGGCGGTCATCGTCGACAAGCCCGAGAAGGAGGCCGCCGCCGCCCCCGGTGCGGGCGCCGGCATGGACGACTTCTAGGAGCCGCAGGCGACCTTCACCAGTCACGTCGGCAGCGGCGCGGCAACCCGCGCCGCTGCTACCATCGCCCGGCTCTCGGGGACGGAGGTGCTGCAGTGAGGTCTCGATTCGTCGGTGGACTGGCGCTGGCATTGGCTCTGGTTGGGTTGGCGGGTTGCGGCGGCGACGGCGACGAGCCCGGCGCCGAGAAGCAGCGGTACATCGAGCAGTCCGACACGATCTGCCGCGAGACGTTCGCCAAGACCGAGGCTCTCACCGCCCGCGACCAGCAGACGGCCGAGAAGGCGTCCGCCGAGTGGGCCGCTGCCTACGACAAGCTGAACGCCCTTCCGGTACCCGGCGAGGACTTCGAGAAGGCCCGTCAGTTCGTCACCGACGTCGACAACCTCGCCATGTCCTACACCGCCGCCGCTCGGGCCTTGGCGCTCAACCAGCCGGACAAGGCGAACGAGGCGTTCGCCGACGTCGACATGATCAAGCAGCGCGCCGCCGAGAGAGCCGACGACTACGGCTACTTCGACTGCGCCGGCATCGCTCAGGCCTGACGCCTTCATTGCCTCGGGCCTGTGCCCGGGCCTGACGCCCGCCATCGGTACGTAGACTCCGACGCATGAGCGAGGCCGTGACGCCCTCCGAGGGATGGGGTGTTCTCCATCTGTTCTGGCGGGTTACGGCTGTCACCGATCGGGAGGCCGTCATCGCGGCCGTGAAGGCGGCTCAGGCGGACGGGCATCAGGTCGTTTCCTTTGTCGTGCTCGGGCACAAGGCGGACCTGGGGACCATGGCGCTGGGGCCCGACCTGTGGCGGCTGCACCGGCTGCAGGCCGACCTCGTCGCCGCCGGGCTCGACCTGACGGCGTCCTACGTCTCGCTCACCGAGGTCTCCGAGTACGCCCGCGGGATGCCGGCCGAGCGGCTCGAGCCCCGCCTGCACCCACAGCTCCCGCCCGAGGGCAAGCGCGTCCTGTGCTTCTACCCGATGTCCAAGCGGCGGGACGCGGTGGGCAACTGGTACACGCTGCCGTACGAGGAGCGCGAGCAGCTCATGTACGGCCACGGCAAGAAGGGCCGTGAGTTCGCCGGCCGGGTGCTGCAGCTCGTCACAGGGTCGACGGGCCTCGACGACTGGGAGTGGGCGGTGACGTTGTTCGCCGACGATCCGTTGGCCATCAAGCAGTGCGTGCACGAGCTCCGCTTCGACACCGCGTCGGCCGTCTATGCCGAGTTCGGGCCCTTCCTGATCGGGCTGCTGGCCCCGATCGACGAGGTGTTGCGACGCGTCGCCCTCGCCTGACAGAGGCGTGCCCCGTCGCCGAGGTGTCCGGGCGATACTCTTTGCCGCATCGGCTGAGACAGAAAGGGAGCTTCTGATCATGGCTCGAGTTCGGCTGGCTTCATGGCGCTTGCTGGCGGTGCTGCTCGTCTCCTCTTTTGTGCTCGCCGCCTGCGGTGACGACGACGAGGAGACCACTACCGGCGGTCAGGGCACCGACACCACCGCGGCGGCGGGGGACATGTACACCATCGGGTTCGTCGGCGCCCTTACGGGTGACAACGCCAACCTCGGCATCAACATCCGCGACGGGATGAGGGTCGCCATCGACGAGGAGAACGCCAAGGGCGGACCGATGATCATGATGGCCGAGTTCGACACCGCCGGCGATCCGGCCCAGGCCTCGACCATC
>DASZJY010000089.1:0-4885 GCA_035947635.1 Acidimicrobiales bacterium
CGCCCGCGAGCGCGCCCGGACGCTGGCCGGCACACCGCTCGGCCCGCTCTACGAGAACCTGGCCGATTTGCACCAGCTGGCCGACGGAGAGGAAGAGCACGTGGTGGACCTGGTGGCCCGCCTGGCCCCGGCGCCGGCGGTGCGGGTCCCGGTGCTGCCCTCCGACGTCCACGACCTCGATGGCCTGGCGGCGGTCGCCGCCCACCTCTTGGGGTCGTCCGACGACGAGCCCGTCGCCGTGGGTTGAAGGCCCCGACGGGCCTCCCTGGTTACTTGGAGCGGCCCGACCCGGGCTTGGAGGTCGCCTCGTCGTCACCCGAGGTGAGGGAGCGGGCGGCGTCCTCCAGGGTCTCGGCGACGGTGACGATGCGGTCGAACCCCGTGGTGTGGAGCAGGCGGACGAGGGTGGGACGGTTGCAGCACACCGCCACGTCGCCGCCCACCTCCCGGGCCCGCCGGATGCCGCCGATGAGGGCGCCCAGGCCGGCCGAGTCGACGAAGGGCACCTCGGACATGTCGATCAGCAGCTTGGGCCTCGACGCCAGCTCGCCCAGAGCCTCGCGGAACTGGCCGACCGTGTAGGCGTCGAGCTCTCCGACCGGGCGGCAGACGGTGTAGTCGTCGCCTTCAGTCAGTTGGATGTTGAGCAAGAAGCCTCCTGGCTCGGTCCCACCCGTGGTCCACGATGCTACCCAAGGGTGACGCAGAGTACCCTCGGCGGCCGTGCCCGACATCCTCGTCGTGAGTGACGAAGCCACCGTGCGCGAGGAAGTCAAGGCGGCCATCGCGGAGCCCGGCACGACGTTCCGGGAGCTGACCCGGGGGCACGAGGTGCTCCCCGCCGTGCGGGAGAAGCTTCCCGACCTGGCCGTGCTCGACCTCCAGATCGGGAAGATGGGGGGCATGGCCACATGCATGGAGCTGCGACTGGAGGAGGGGGCGGACCGGCTCGATCACGTGCCCGTGCTCATGCTCCTCGACCGCCGGGCCGACGTGTTCCTCGCCCGCCGCTCCGACGCCGAGGGCTGGATCGTCAAGCCGCTGGACCCGCTCCGCCTGGCACGCGCGTTCCGCCAGGTGCTGGCCGGCGGCACCTACGAGGACGACGCCTACCGGCCGCCGACGGTCGTCCCACCCAGCGGCTCCGACGCCCTCGTGCAGTAAGATCGGGTCGCAGCGGGAAGTGGCGCAGCTTGGTTAGCGCGCAGCGTTCGGGACGCTGAGGCCGCGGGTTCAAATCCCGCCTTCCCGACTCGGCCCACCCGGCCTCGGCCATCCGTCCGAGCGTATTTCTGGCGGGTCGATCCTCTCCTCGCCGCTGAGGCAAGAATGGTTGCCCTTGTCCCCGACCGTTGATCGAGACGCGCCCAAGCCCGCCCCGCGGGACGAGACGAGCCCCGGCAAAGTCGTGGTCGTGATGCCGGCCTACAACGCGGCCCGCACGCTCGCTGACACCTGGGCTGGGATCTCACGCGCGGTCGTGGACGAGGTGCTGCTCGTCGACGATCGCAGCCTCGACGGCACCCTCGAGGTGGCGGCCAAGCTTCAGATCCGGACGATCGGGCTCCCCCACAACGTCGGGTACGGGGGCAACCAGAAGACGTGCTACCTCGAGGCTCTGCGCTTGAATGCCGACATCGTGGTGATGTTGCACCCCGACGGCCAGTACGACCCCGCCGTCATCCCCGATCTGATCGCTCCCATCCAGCGGGGCAAGGCCGATCTGGTGCTGGGGAGCCGCATGCTCATTCCCGGTGCGGCGCGATCCGGCCAAATGCCGCTGTACCGCTTCGTCTCGAACAAGGTCTTGACCGCAATAGAGAACCGCATGCTCGGCACCCGGTTCAGCGAGCTCCACACCGGCTACCGGGCCTACTCCCGGAAGTTCCTCGAGACGGTCCCGTTCCTGCGGAACTCCAACGACTTCGTCTTCGACTCGCAGATCATCGCTCAGGCCGTCGCCCTCGACCAGCGGGTCGTCGAGGTGCCCATCCAGACCCGCTACTTCCCAGAGGCCTCGTCCACCTCGATGCGGGCCAACTTCCGATACGGCTTCGCCACGCTGTGGACGGTGGTCCGCTTCCGGCTCCACGCCGCCCGCGTGCTCCGTTCCCGGCTGTTCACGCCGTGAGCTCGAGCGTGGTCGGAAGCGGTCCCACAGCTCACCGCCGGCGTCGAGCCTGGCGACGACGAGCAGAGCAGCCGTCTCCACGTTCTCGGGGGCGGGACGGCGCTCCCGTGCGGTAGCGTCGTCGACTATGCGGGACAAGCCTCTGTTGCACTTGCTCGTCCCCGAGTGGAGCGGGACCGGGATCCACGAGACGTTCGGACACCGCTTTCCGCCGATGTCCCTCCTGGTGCTGGCTGCCCACGCCCGGAGGGCGGGGTGGGACGTCGAGGTGGTCGACCTCAACTACGACCGCTCACCCCTCGACAGCCCCACCTGGGAGGGCTTCCGCACCAAGCTGGGCCACCGGCGTCGGTCGGGCAAGCCCGACATGGCCGCCCTCACCGTCTGGACCGCCCCGGCCCCCAACGCCTACCGGGTGGCCGACGAGTACCGGCGGCGTGGCGTGCCCGTCGTGCTGGGCGGTGTCCACGCATCCCTGCTCCCCGTCGAGGCCGGTCACCACGCCGACGCGGTGGTCTGCGGCGAGGCCGACCAGGTCTTCGCCACCGTCCTGGCCGACGCCGCCGCCGGCCGCCTGAAGCGGCTGTACCAGGGGTCGTTCCAGGGCATGGAGAACGTCCCCATGAACCACGAGTGGGCCGACATCTACAAGCAGTGGCCGATCACCCGCTACGCCCCCCTCAACACCCTCCAGACGACGCGCGGCTGCAGGTTCAACTGCGACTTCTGCTCGGTGATCCGGATCAACGGCCGGGGGTCGCGTCACAGCGCCGTCGACCGCGTCATCGAGGAGGTCAGGGTCCTCAAGAAGCACGGCCAGCACGCCGGGGACTTCGCCTACGTGTTCTTCCTCGACGACGACATGGCCGCCGACCTCGACTACACGGTGGAGCTCTCGGAGGCCATCCTGCGGGCCGGCGTCAAGTTCACGTGGGGATGCCAGGCCTCGATCGGGTTGGCCCGCAACGACGACGTGCTCGACCTGGTGGCCCGGGCGGGCCTACGGGCCGTCTTCACCGGCTTCGAGAGCATCTCCCGCGACGCCCTCATCGAGTGCAACAAGAAGAACCGCCCCGGCGAGTACGGCGAGCTCATCTCGAGGATCCACCAACGGGGCATCGCCATCGAGGGCGGGTTCATCTTCGGCTTCGACCATGACAAGCCCGACGTGTTCGAGGAGACGGCCGAGTTCGTCGACCGCATCGACTGCGACGTCGCCCACTTCTCGATCCTCACGCCCTATCCCGGCACCCACACCTTCAGCCGCATGCACGCCGACGGGCGCATCACCACCTTCGACTGGCGGCGCTACAACCTCTACGAGCCGGTGTTCGAGCCGGCCCAGATGACCGCTGAGCAGCTACGCGCCGGTCTCCGGCGGGTGTACCACACGTTCTACGACGGCGGGCGCCGGTGGCGGCGGTTCAAGCGCCACGCGCTGTCCCGCGACCCCCGCTTCCACATGGCGTTCACCGCCTCGAATTGGAACTACAACCGCCGCTACGTCGACCCCGTCGTGTTCGAGGCCCCGTCCTTCGAGGCGGCGCCGGACGAGATCGCCCGCCTGGCGCTGGCCAGCGCCGCCCCCGCCCAGGAAGCGCTCAACGTCGCCTTCGCCGAGGCGGCTCCCAACGTCGCCTTCCTCGACCGCCGGCCCGCCACCTCCAGCGCCGGCTGAGCCGCCGCTTCACTCCCTCACCACGAGCGGGCCGGCGCTATCGTTCCCGGTACCACGGGCGGCGGCCTGACAACCCTGGCGAGGAGGAGCGGCGGTGCGGCGAGGTCTCCTGGCGTGGTGTGCGACGATGCTCGCAGCGGTGGTTGGGGGTGCCGTTCTGGCGGCTCCACCGGCCGGCGGGGCGGTGACGAGGCAGCCGGTCATAGAGGGCCTGTTCGACGTGGGCGGCCACCGGCTCTACCTCCGGTGCACGGGCAGAGGAAGCCCGACCGTCGTGATGGACACCTCCCTGGGCGCCGACTCCTCGACGTGGGCGCCGATCGAGGCGACTCTCGCCCGCTACACGAGGGTCTGCGTCTACGACCGGGCCGGCCTCGGTCGCAGCGACCCCGGACCCGTTCCCCGCACGAGCCAGACGATGGTCGACGAGCTGCTCACGCTGCTCCGGGTCGCCGGCGTACCGGGCCCGTACGTGCTCGTCGGTCACTCGCTGGGCGGCCTGAACGTGCAGCTGCTCGCCCGACAGGACGGAGGGCGGACCGTCGTCGGGGTGGTACTCATCGACGCCACGCCCGCCGAGTTCGCCGCCATCGTCGAGGAAGCCGGTTTCCCGGTCCCGTCACCCGAGGAGAACCCCGAGGGGGTCGACCTGCGGGCCAGCGGGGATGAGGTGCTGGCCGCCCCGCCGTTCCCTGCCGTTCCCTTGGTGGTGCTCACCCACGGCGTCGCCATCCTGCCCCCGCCCCTCGAGGTGCCCTGGCAGCAGCTCCAGGCCGCTCAGGCACGGTTCTCGCCACGGGGGCGCCTGGTCGTGGCGCGGGGCGCCGGCCACTTCATCCACGAGGACGACCCCCGGTTGGTCGTCCGCACGATCATCCAGGTGGTGAACGAAGCCAGGCGCATCTCTCGCCAGCGGGCCGCCTGAGCTCGTCCAGACCCTTCTGGCCGCGGAAAGTGGCGCGATCTGCGCGCTTTTCCTGACCCAATGCGGGAGGGGCGGCGGGGCGTCAGTGGGGGCGGCGGGCGTCGAGGCGCTCGCCGCCGGTACGCCGCACGACGCGGTCGGGGCGGAGGAC
>DASZJY010000090.1:0-6044 GCA_035947635.1 Acidimicrobiales bacterium
CGGGCGTTCGACGGTTACCGGCGCCTCCTGTCGGAGGAGCTGGGGCTCGACCCGTCACCCGAGCTGCGGGCCCTGGAGACGAGGATCCTCGGCCACGACCCGGCACTGGCGCCTCGGCGACCGGCAGCCGGCCCGGCGCCACCAATCTTCACGCCCGCCACAAGCTTCGTCGGCCGCGAGTCCGAGGTCGCCGACGTGACCCGCCTTCTCGACGCCGCCCGCCTCGTGACCCTCACCGGACCGGGCGGTGTCGGCAAGACCCGGCTCGCCCTGCAGGTGGCGGCGGCAGTGGCGGGGCAGTTCCACGACGGCGTGGTGGTCTGCGAGCTCTCCGCCGTCGCCAACGCCGACGCCGTCGCACCGGCGGTCGCCACCGCCCTCGGGATCCAGCCCCGCGCCGACCGCAGCGTGGAGGCCAGCATGGCCGAGGTGCTGCGCACCCGGAAGATGCTGCTCGTGGTCGACAACTGCGAGCACGTGGTCGACGCCGCCGCCTCGTTGGTCTCCACCTTCGTCAGGAGCTGCCCGGAGCTCATCCTGCTGGCTACCAGTCGCGAGCGCCTGGCCATCGAGGGGGAGCAGGTGTGGCCGGTGGCTCCCCTGCAGGTAGGAGCGGCGGTCGAGCTCTTCCTCGACCGGGCCCGGGCGGTCCGGCCCGACCTCGACTGTGGGGGCCAGACGCGGGCCCACATCGTCGACATGTGCACCCGCCTCGACGGCCTCCCCCTCGCCATCGAGCTGGCGGCAGCCCAGGTCGCGGTAATGAACCCGGCCGACCTGGTGAGCCGGCTCGACGACCGCTTCGCGCTGCTCGCCCGTGGGCCCCGGAGCAGCCCCAGCCGGCAGCGCTCGCTCCGGGCCGTCGTCGACTCGTCCTACGAGCGCCTGGACCGGTCCGAGCGCCTGCTCTTCGACCGCCTGTCCGTGTTCGCGGGCAGCTTCACCCTCGAGGCGGTCGAGGAGGTGTGCGCCGGCGACGGCGTGGGCCGTGGCCAGGTCCCCGGGGTGGTGGCCGGCCTCGTCGAGCGGTCCCTGGTCGCCCTGGCGGGGAGCAGCGACCTCACCCGCTACCGACTCCTCGAGACGCTCCGCCGCTACGGGCGGGCCCGGCTGGAACAGGACGGAGCGGCCGAGCGCTGGCAGGAGCGGCACGCCGACTTCTACGTCGCGCTGGCGCTCCGGGCCGACGTCGGGCTGCGCGGTGCCGACGAGGGCCGCTGGGTGCGCCGGCTCGACGCCGAGCTCGACGACCTCCGTGCCGCCCATCGCTGGGCGGTGGGCCGCGCCGACGCGGAGCGGGCCCTCGCGCTGTCGGCCTCCCTGCACGGCTACGCCTACCGGTCGCTGCGACCGGAGCTGTTCGCCTGGGCCGAGCGCGCCGCCCGGCTCCCGGGCGCCGCAGGCCGCCGGCTCCTCCCGCTCGCCCTCGCCTCGGCGGCTACCGGGGCATGGGGGCGCGGGGACCTGGTCGGGGCTCGGCGGCTGGACCGAGAGGCAGTCGAGGCCGCTGCCGGCGCACCCGAGGGCCACCTCGGGATCGGGGGCCTGGCCGTCACCGCCCTCTTCAGCGGCGACCTGGCGGAGGCCCGGTCACACGGCCGGCGAGCGGCCGAGCTGGGCGACGCCTGTGGCGACCCCTACCAGGCCCTCGTCAACCGCGTCACCGCGCTGCTCGCCCTTGCCTACGACGGCCAAAAGGCCGAGGCGCTCGACGAGGCCGAGGCGGTGACGGCCGCCGCCTGGAAGCTCGACTGCCCGAGCGCCACGGCATGGGGTCTCTACGCGCTCGGCGAGGTGGTGCTCGACGACGACCCCCACCGGGCGCTCGCCCTGCTGGACGAGAGCCACGCACTGGCGGCCAGCGTCGGCAGCACCTTCCTGACCGGAGTCGCCGGCACGTCGGCGACGACTCTTCGAGCCCGCCACGGTGACCCCGCAGAGGCCCTCGGTCGCTTCCCCGACCTGATCGACCTCTGGGAGCGAGTGGGGAACTGGACGCAGCAGTGGACGATGCTGCGCTCCCTCGTCACCACCCTGGCGCGCCTCGGCCGCGACGAGCCCGCGGCCGTGCTCTACGGCGCCTTGACGACGAGCCGCACGGCCCCGCCCCTCTTCGGCGCCGACCGGGAGCGGCTATTGGAGGTCGTGGCGACGATTGAGAAGCGCACCGGCCGCCGCCGGCTCGACGAGTGGACCGAGCGAGGCCGCCGGTTGCCCGACGACGAGGTCGTCGCCTTCGCCCGGGCCGTCGCCAGGGGGTGAGCCCGGGAACGCCTCAGCCGGCGGCGGCAGGGTCGACGATCCAGACGATGCGGTTGGCCCGCACGTGGGTGGCGGGGAGATCGGGGTCTCCCCGGCAGACGCCGGCGAAGGCCTCCCGCTTCTCCTGGCCCGAGACGGTGAAGATGACCAGCCGGGCCCGGGCGACGCCGGCGTAGGTGAGGGTCATGCGGGGATAGGGGTTGTTGCCCAGCGGGTCCTCGTTCATCACGACCAGTCGCCCGGGGTCGGCGTCGAGGGCGGGAGACTGGGGGAAGAGCGAGGCGGTGTGGCCATCGGGGCCGAGGCCGAGGTGCACCAAGTCGAAGTGGCCGGCCTGGGCCACCCGCTGCTGGTAGGCGTCGACACCGTCGTCGCAGCGCATGGGGAACACCGCGTTCGCCGCTCCCACCCGCTCCAGCAGGGCCTCACGGCCCAGGCGCTCGTTGGACGCCGGGTCGTCGGGGGACACGCAGCGCTCGTCGCCCCAGTAGACGTCGACCTGCCACCAGTCGATGCGGTCGGCGGCGTCGGCGGCCAGACGCTCGTAGCAGCGACGGGCCGTGTCACCGCCGGAGAGGACGAAGGAGAAGGCCTCCTCGGGCCGGTCGGCGAAGGCGGCGATCACCCGCTCGGAGAAGGCGGCGGCCACGTCGTCGACGACGACGATCTCGCCGTGGGGGGCGTCGACCAACCCGTTGCGCCCGGTCACGAGAGCTCCAGGGCGCCGTCGAGGGCCACCCGGTAGGTGTCGTCCCCGGACATCCGGGTGAGGGCGCTGGCCAGCGACAGGCCGGGCCACTGCCGGCGTATCCGCATCGTCTGCTGCACGGAAGGCCCATCCTCGATGTCGATGCACGACTCGATCACCCGCTCGGGCCCGGCCCGCCCGACGCTGAACCTCCCCGTCCGCCCCTCGCTGGTGGCGATGAGTCGGATGGAGACGTGCTCGGCCGGCTCCAGCGTGAAGGCCTCCGGGGGCAGGCGAAGGCGTCGCATGACCCACCCGGCAAGCAGGTGGCGGGGGCCATGGTTGCCGGCGACCTCGACCTCGCGGACTCCCTCGAGGAACGGCCGGTTGACGCTCCCCTCGAACAGCCCCGCCAGCTGGCTCCGCCAGGGGGCAAGGCGGATCCACGAGAGGTCGTTCACCGGCAGGCGGCGGGTGAGGGCGGAGATGCGGCGCAGCACATCGCCCGCCGCGGGAACTGCCCGGCTGTCGACGACGAGGCTGTTGGCGGCGTCGAGAAGGGGGTCACCGGGTGCCGGCAGGTGCGCGGGTATCCACACGACCACCGGGAGGTCGGGGATGGTGAAGGGCTCGACGACCGAGTCGAGGTGGTAGCGGGCCAGGCCCCGCACGCGGAGGACGACGTCCTCGTAGCACATGGCTGTGCCCTGGCGCTCGACGGCGTGCACCGAAGCCGCGGCATCGATCCCCTGGCCGTCGTCAGGGTCGTCGCCCACCACCAGGACGACGGTGCGAGAGGGGTGGCGGCCCCCCAGGTCGTAGACGACCTCCAGGGCGGCGTCGGCCTCCCGCTGGTCGTCGACGACGGCGACCAGGGTCAGCACGCTCGTGCGCACCGCCGCCCGCGCCTCGTGGCGGCGGAGGTCGGACAGCGCCGCCTCGACTTGGGCGACGGTGACGTTCTCCGCCTCCCACGAGCCGATCGTGGTGGTCGTCGACGTGTGGGGCATCTTCACGGCTTTCGCCAACGACGGCCGTGTTCCTCCAAGAGGCGGTCCGCCTCGCTCGGCCCCCAGGTGCCCGCCTCGTAGCGAGCCAGCGGCACGTCGCCCTGCTCCCATGCCGTCAGCACCGGGTCGCAGATGCGCCACGCCTGCTCCACCTCGTCGGTGCGGATGAACAAGGTCGGGTCGCCCACGAGAGCATCGAGCAGCAGGCGCTCGTATGCCTCGGGCGTCTCCTCGAGGAAGGCGGCGCCGTAGAAGAAGTCCATCGACACCGAGCGCACCTGGAACGCCTGGCCCGGCACCTTGGCCCCGAACCGCAGGGTGATGCCTTCGTCGGGCTGGATGCGCAGGACGAGCAGGTCGGGGTCGAGGCCCTCGGTCTGGCTGGCGGCGAAGGGGAGGTGGGGGACCTCCTTGAACTGCATGGCCACCTCGGTGACCCGCTTGGGCAGGCGCTTGCCCGTGCGGACGTACACGGGCACGCCCGCCCAGCGCCAGTTGTCGACCTTGAGGCGCATCGCCACGTACGTCTCGGTGAGGCTGTGGGGGTCGACGCCCTCCTCGTCGCGGTAGCCCGGGACCTCGGCGCCCTGGGCCCAGCCCCGGGTGTACTGCGCCCTGACGACCTCGGTCGCCACCTCCTCGGGCGTGAAGATGTCGACCGCCCGCAGGGCCTTGACCTTCTCGTCGCGGATCCCGTTGGGGTCGAACGTGGGGGGCGGCTCCATGAGGGTGAGGGACAGCACCTGCATGACATGGTTCTGGACGATGTCGCGGAGGGCCCCCGCCCGTTCGTAGAAACCGCCCCGGTGGCCGACGCCGAGGGCCTCGGTGACAGTGATCTGGACGTGGTCGACGTAGCGGCGGTTCCACACCGGCTCGAAGATGGCGTTGGCGAACCGCAGGGCCAGGACGTTCTGCACCGTCTCCTTCCCCAGGTAGTGGTCGATCCGGTAGACCTGGGACTCCTCGAACGAGTCGTGGACGGTGGCGTCGAGGGCGGCGGCCGACGCCTCGTCGTGGCCGTAGGGCTTATCGATGACGATGCGCACGAAGGCCCCGTCGTGGGGCGGGCGGTTGAGGCCGGCCTGGCCCAGGCCGCCCACGATCACCGGGAACGTCGCCGGCGGGGTGGCCAGGTAGTAGAGGCGGTTGCCGGCGGTGCCCCTCTCCCGGTCGAGCTCGTGGAGCACCCGCCCGAGGTGGGCGTACGTCTGGGCGTCGCCGTAGTCGCCGGCGACGTAGCGGAAGCCGCCGCGGAAGGCGTCCCAGACGTGCTTGGCCTCGTCGCCACCTCCGCCGCCCTCCTCGACGAGGGTGCGCATGCGCTCGCGGAAGTCCTCGTCGTGCATGGGCGTGCGGCCGACACCAACGACCGAGAAGCCGGCTGGCAGCAGCCGGCGGAGGGCGAGGCGCTCCACCGCGGGCATGAGCTTGCGGCTGGTGAGGTCGCCGGAGGCACCGAAGACGACGATGGCGGCCGGCGGGGCGACCCGCTCTACGGTGGCCTCGAGGAGGGGGTTGTCACCGGTCATCGCCACCTCCTCGGGGCGGTCGACTGGGCTGTCACCTGAGCGGCCCCCTGCGCCCGGGGCGGCTGATGCTACTCAGGCGCCGAGCTCGGCGGCTTTGTTCTCGAGGGACGTGAGCAGCTCGTCGTAGGACTTGGCGAAGGCGGCGACACCCTCGTGCTCGAGGGTGCGGCTCACGTCGGCCATGTCGACGCCCACGCGGGCCAGGTCGTCCATGACCTGGGCAGCCTGGTCAAGGTTGCGGTCGACCGTACGGGCGACGGTGCCGTGGGTCTCGAACGCCTCGAGAGTGACCTCGGGCATGGTGTTGACGCTGTCGGGGCCGATGAGCTCGTCGACGTAGAGGGTGACGGGGTAGGCGGGGTTCTTGGTCGACGTCGACGCCCAAAGGGGCCGCTGCAGGCGGGCGCCCCGGGCGGCAAGGGTCTCCCACCGGGGCCCGGCGAACCGCTCCCTGCACAGGGCGTAGGCGAGCTTCGCCTGGGCGACGGCGGCCTTGCCCCGGAGCGCCAGCGCCTCGTCCGTGCCGATCGTCTCCAAGCGGCGGTCGACCTC
>DASZJY010000091.1:0-2320 GCA_035947635.1 Acidimicrobiales bacterium
GGATGTCGGCCGGCAGGATCAACCGGGCCAGGGCGATGGCCCGCCGGTGGTCCTCGTCCGGGCAGGGGGCCGACCGCCACATGGCCGTGCCCGCCTTGGGCAGGAAGTTCTGGACGATCACCTCCTGCACGTGGCGGTGGCGGCGGTGGCTGGCGGCGATGGCGCCGAGGGCATCGAGGCGGGACGCCCGGGTCTCGCCGATGCCCACGAGGATCCCGGTGGTGAAGGGGATGGCCAGGCGGCCGGCGGCCTCGAGCGTGGCCAGGCGGCGCTCGGGTGTCTTGTCGGGCGAGCCCCGGTGGCACGCCAGGCCGGGGTCGAGCGACTCGAGCATCATCCCCTGCGACGCCGTCACCGGCCGCAGCCGGGCCAGCTCGTCGGGGAACAGGGCGCCGGCGTTGGCGTGGGGGAGGAGCCCGGTCTCCTCGAGCACCAGGCGGCACGCCGCCACCAGGTAGTCGATGGTGGAGGCGAAGCCGTTGGCGTGGAGCCACGCCCGGGCCGCCGGATACCGGTCCTCGGGGCGCTCGCCCAGCGTGAACAGCGCCTCGTGGCAGCCGGCGGCGGCGCCCGCCCGGGCGACGGCCAGGACCTGTTCGGGGGACAGGTAGGGGGCGTCCAAGCGGGCAGGGGCAGTGGCGAAGGTGCAGTAGCCGCAGCGGTCCCGGCAGAGCCGGGTCAGCGGGATGAAGACCTTGGGCGACCAGGTCACCCGGTTGCCGAAGGCGGCGGCCCGCCGCTCCGAGGCGGCCGCCAGCACCGCCGGCAGTGGCGCGTCGAGCAGCTCGGCCGTGCGCACCCGCGCAGCCTATGACGCCGCGCTCTCCCTGGTTCGCCGGGAATAAACCTGCGCGTAGGCGTGTCAAGAAAGACGAGTCTCAGGAAGCGAAGCACACGCGAGAGAGGAGGCACCTCATGCTCATGCGTTTCGACCCGTTCCGTGAGTTCGACCGCATCGGTCAGCAGTTCTGGGGCCAGGCGCGGATGCCGGTCCTGCCTCTCGACGCCTACCGCTCGGGCGACGAGTTCGTCGTGCACGTGGACGTGCCCGGCGTCGACCCCGACTCGATCGAGCTGACGGTCGAGCGGAACCTCCTGGTCGTCAAGGCCGAGCGGGCGTGGCAGCCGTCCGAGGGCGCCGAGGTCGTCACCGCCGAGCGGCCGCAGGGGAGCTTCACCCGCCAGCTGTTCCTCGGCGAGAACCTGGACGTGGACAACATCGCCGCCAGCTACGAGAACGGCGTGCTGACCCTGCGGATCCCCGTCGCCCAGGCGGCCAAGCCCCGCCGCGTCGAGATCCAGAGCGGCCGGCCTCAGGCCATCGAGGCCAGCGCCAGCGCGGCCTGATCGCCGACGGGGCGGCGGCGGCGGGTCCCGGTCACCTGACGGCGGGATCCTGATCTTTGGGAAGCGGCGCCCCCGGCGCCGCTTCTCCGCGTCGGGGCGGTGTGCTTACATCGGGGGGCCCACGTCGATCGGTCGAGAGGCGAGGATGACCCCGAGCGACGCCGCCGCCGTCGAGGACCCCCGGACTCTTTCGTTCCGCCGGCGCATCTCCGATCTCTCCCTCGCGCCCCTGTGGGAGCACGCCCGCGAGCTCCTGCCTCCCGAGCCGCGCGCCTCCGCCGTCCCCTTCCTTTGGAGGTGGACGGCCGTACGGTCGGCCCTGGAGGAGGCGGCCGCCACCATGACCACCGAGGACGCCGAGCGCCGGGTCCTCCTGCTGCCGAACCCCGGCCTCGATCCGGTGCTCGCCACCACGCCGACCCTCCTCGCGGGTGTCCAGATGCTGCTCCCGGGGGAGGTGGCGCTGGCACACCGCCACACCGCCGCCGCCGTCCGCTTCGTCGTCGAGGGCACGGGCGCCTACACGGTGACCCAGGGGGAGCGCACCCAGATGGCTCCCGGCGACCTGGTGATGACCCCCAGCTGGACCTGGCACGACCACGAGAACGAGGGGATGCAGCCGGTGCTGTGGCTCGACGGGCTCGACGTGCCGCTGGTGCGGGCGCTGGAGGCAGGGTTCTTCGAGCTCCACCGTCTCCCCCGTCAGCCCGTGACCAAACCGGTTGACGACTCCAAGCGCCGCTTCGTGCACGCCACCCTGCTACCGCCGGGCGGCGGCCCGACGACCTCCACGCCCGTCGTGAACTACCCCTGGCCGGCGACCGAGCGGGCCCTTCTCGCCCTCGCCGACGACCCCACCCTCGAGGCCGACATGGTCACCCTCGACTACGCCAACCCCCTCACCGGTGGGCCGGTGACGCCCACCGTCGGGTGTCGGGCCCACCTGCTGCGGCCCGGCGGCACCACCGCCGCT
>DASZJY010000092.1:0-8654 GCA_035947635.1 Acidimicrobiales bacterium
GCCACCGCCTTGCGCACGAAGCCCCGCCACGGCTCGGGCAGCGAATGGGGATCGATGCGCTCGGGCTTCGGTCGCCGGGGGAAGGCGAGGGCCACCCGCCCGGCCCAGCACAGCGCTCCCACCACGGCGGCCGCCGCCACCGGGGCGCCGGCCAGGATCGCCGCCGACATCCCCACCCCGCCCAACAGCACGGCCGACGGCAGGGTGACGGCACGCGCCACCGCCGGCGTGCGGTACTCGGGGGGAACGTGCTCGAGCATCGGGGCCGTCAGATGACTGCTGTTCTATCGCGCTGCCCGGCGACGAAGCTCGCGAAGTTGCAGCTCAGCGCTTCGAGCCGCAGGCCCGACCGAAGTAGATCAGCAGTCATCTAGAAGTTGCTGATGACCGCGGTCAGCACCTGGTTGATGGTGGTGGGGTCGCCGGCGTCGTAGGCGGCGGCGTTGGTCGCCTCGGCGATGCGCCGCAGGACGGCGAGGTCGGCGTCCTTGCCGTAGGCGATCGGGAACACCCGCACCGGCCGGGTGCCCTGCCCCTCGCTCCCCGCCCGCAGCGTCGACAGCAGCTGGTCGAGGTTGGTGTTCCGCCGGTCCTCGTTCCTGCCGTCGGAGAGGAGGACGACGGCGTTGATGCGGGCCGCGTCGTAGGCGTCCTGCATGGCGGTGAAAGAGTCACCGGTGACCGTGTACAGCGGCGTCCCGTTGGTAGGGGTGAGCGAGCGGATGCGGGTGGCCAGCTGCTCCCGCTGGGCGCTTATGGGCCCGACGGGTACGACGTCGACGTAGTCCGTCGGCGGGGCGCGGCTGATCTCGGTGGAGAAGATGCGCAGGCCGACGTGGTCGTCGGCCTTGAACTGGCCCAAGGCGTCGATGGCCGCTTGCTTGGCCAGGTCGAGCTTGGTGGCGCCCCGGTTGTCGCCGGGATCGCCCATCGACCCGGAGACGTCGATGACGAGAAGCACCCGCGCGCTCTTCCGCTGCTCCCCCCACAGCTCGATGATGCGGTCGAGCACGGGCGGGTCGGGCACGCCCAGCACGTTCTGCGGCTGGGAGGGGTCGACCCCGTTGGCCGGCACGATGGGGTCGCCGGCGGCCACCTGGGGGTTGCCCGGACGGAACCCGAACGACACGACCCGGCGCTGGTTCTCCGGCTTCTGCACGAAGCGCTCGAACAGCCGGGCCGCCTCCTTGGCGTCGCCGGCCACCCAGGGCGCGTCGAGGACGATGAAGGGGTTGTCCGAGAAGAGGGTGCCCTCCTTCGGGTAGATCGCCACGAGCGGGATCCGGGGCGGGCGGGGCTGCTCGCCCGGGTCGCGGATGCCGTCGGGGTCGCCGCGGTTGTAGTCGATCACCGACTTCTCCTCGACGGCGACGGCCGAGGTGTAGGTGAGGGCTGTCCCCCTCGCGTCGTTGCGGTACCAGTTGTTGAGGAACGTCAACGTGATGTCGCCGTAATGGACGACGGACGACTCGACGCCCCGGGCGAAGGCGTCGACCTCCGGCCGGGCCAGGTCCTCCGCCGACAGGTCCCTCGTCTTGCCGGTGGCGGCGTAGTACTGGGCAATCGTGGCGGAGAGGGCGCTGGTCGAGAAGTTGGGGTTGGTCTTGCCCAGGCGGAACGGCCCCCACTCGGGGTGGCCCTTGCCTCCCCACCCGGCCGGGTCCTGGGCCAGCTTGAGGATGTCGCCGTAGCCGATTGGTGTCGACGGCCAGCCCAGGACCTCGGCCATGGGCCGGGGCATGGCGATCACGAGAGGTGTGAGCATGAAGGGCTTGGCCGCGTCGGGGTTGGCGGCCGCGCCGGTGGCGACAGCCGCCATCGGCGGCTGCCCGGCGTCGGACAGCCGCTGGTTGAGCACGGCTCCCCACGCGCTCGACGCCGGCGACCACACGACCGGACGGGGCCCGTTGGCCGGGTCCTCGGGCCAGCCCTGGGCCAGCAGCTGCATGGCCGTGCCCGACGACTTGCGCTGCACTCGCACGTAGGCGCAGACATCGCCCTGCTCGGCTTCGTCGGAGCCGTTGAACTGACGGGCCAGCTCGGTGAGCAGCTCGACCTTCTCGGGGGACACCGCCATGTCGACGGCGGTGCACCCCTCGGGGACGCGGTCGAGCGCGGCGCCGCCGTCGGGCTCGGAGTCGTCGGTGGCCACGCAGGCGGTGGCCAGGGCGGCGGCGAGGAACGACACGACCAGCCGGCGCACGCTGGTCATCGACCGGTGACCTCCCGCCACCGGACGCGTAGCGCCTCGGTCAGTCCGGGTGGGGGTAGGCCGTCGCCGGCCGCGAGCGGCGGCGAGTCGGGAACGCCCTCGGCCCGCCGCTGCCCTTCCACCCGCCAGCCGGCGGCGGCCAAAGCCTGCTTGCCGTCGTCGCCGCCCACCGCCCGGGTCACCGCCTCTCGCGGCCCGCCGCCCGCGGGCGTGGCCAGCACGACGTCGGCGGTGGCCATGGGGGAAGGGTAGAGGAGGGTCAGCGCGTCCCTGCGCGCGGACCGGGCCAGGAGGGGCCCGGCCTCCGCCTCGGTGGTTCCCACGGCGTCGACCGCGGCCGGCCCGGTGACGAGCAGGGTGGTGAGCGGCGAGGAGGACGAGGCGGGGACGGCTCGCTCGAGGGCGGCGAACCAGCGCTGGAAGGCGTCGTCCTCCAGGTCGACGGTCGACAGGTCGGCCCGCCCGAACCAGGTCGCCACCGCCTGCGCCAGCACCAGGGCGCCGACCCCGTCGGTCGCCGGCGAGGCGTGGCCCGGCTTCACCGGTCCCCACTCGGGCCGTCCCCCGACCGCCGCCCAGCCGCCGTCGGTCGCCGCCGCGTCCCCCAGGCAGCGCCAGCCCACCGTCCCCCCGGGGCAGCGGGGGGCGAGGGCGGCGGCCCGGTCCTTGGCCACGACCATCACCAACGGCGACCGGGCGAGGCGCGGCCGGTCGGATCCGAAGAGGGGCTGTCGTGCCCGGGCCTGACGCTGGAGATCGACCATGTCGGGCCAGGGAGCGGTCACCAGCCACCCGTCCAGGCCGGGGTCGGCGTCGCTGGCGACCAGGCGGGCGGCGGTCGACCCGGCCGCCTCGACCGTCACCTGCAGTCGCGAGTCGCCCGCCTCCTCGAGCTGGCGGCAGGCGGACTCCAACTCGGCCGAGCAGGTGAGGCGCAGCACCTGCGATCGCTCGGTCTCCCGGCGGTCGAGGCGCGACCGCAGGGCGAGCGAGCCGGCCACCATGGCGGCGGCCGCCACCACCGCGAGGACCCGGCGCACGGATGGAGCGTAGGCGGCTGGGGTCAGCTCAGGGCCGCACCACCGTCGACGACGGTCACCTCGCCGGCGTCGCCGTCCACCCGCAGGCGGGCGCCGTCGGGAATGCGTTGGGTGGCGTCGCCCGACCCGACGACCGCGGGCACGCCGTACTCCCGGGCGACGATGGCGGCGTGGGAGAGCATGCCGCCGCGGTCGGTGACGATGGCACCGACGAGTGGGAGCACCACGTTGAAGGCCGGGCTGGTGGCCACCGTCACGAGCACGTCGCCCTCCTGGATGGCGGCCAGCCCGGCCGCGCTGTGCACGACGCGGGCGGCGCCCTCGTACGTCCCGCCGCTGGCGCCTTGGCCGCGCACGGTCGACCCGGCCGCCGGTCCGGGTTCCTCGGCGGTGCCCGCCATGGCCGCGAGGTAGACCCGGAAGGCGCGCTCGTTGCGGGCGGCGCCCGGCGAGAGCCACTCCAGTGGGACGGGAGAGCGGGTCGACTCGCCGAGCAGCACCGGCACCTCGTCGGCGTCCGCCTCGTCGCGGTAGCGGGCCCGGGCCGCCAGCTCCCCGGCCGTCGGCCCCCCGCCGTCGGCGAGCAGCGACCGCAGCTCGGCCCACGTCGCGTCGACGGCGTGGGACGGGTCGTCGAGGAGCCCCGTCTCCCCGAGACGCTCGCCCGCAGCCAGGAGGGCCCGACGCATGAGCCCGTTGGCCCACACGTCGCAGTAGAGGGCCCGCTCGTCGCGGAGGCGGTGGACGAGGCGCGATTCCGCGAGGAGGTCGTCGAACTCGGCCCTGTCGGTCGGCGGGACGGCGGCCCGCAGTTCGTGGGCCAGTGCCTCGGCATCGGGGCCCTCGTCGATGTGGGGCCGGTCGCCGGCGGCCACCCTCAGCGTCTCGAGCAGGACACTCGGCATCTCCACGAGGGACGGCTCGCCCACGTCGAAGCCGCCGCCCGCCGACCAGTGGGCGACGAGGTCCACATAGGCGGCGGCCGCCTCGGACACGGGACCGGGCCGGGAGCACAGCGACGCCAGCCGGCTCTGCGCATCGTCTGACGGCTCCAGCAAGAGGCGGGCCTCGGCATCCTGCTGGACGGCGTCGGCCAGGCGGGTCAGCTCGTCACCCGCGCCCACCGCCAGCGGCCCTGCTCCTCGCAGGAGGCCGAGGACCTCCAGGGCGGATGCGCCCGTCCACTCGCGTGCTCGCACGAGGAGCTCCCCAACCGGCAGCACCGGCGTCACGTTGAATCGGTGATGGACGGAGATCGACCGGCGCAGGTTCACTCGGCACTGTTCGAGGTGGGCGAGGAGCTCGTCGTCGTCGAGGCGGCGGGGCTCTACCTGCTGGACGCGCCGGTGCTCGCTCAGCAGCGAGGGCTTGAGCTCGTTGTCCCACAGGGCCAGGTCGTCGCGCCAGGCTCGGCGCTCGAAGACCGACTCGCTCACGGCCAGGCGGGCGCCCAGGTCGGGCGACGACCCCACGAGGGCGTTCCATCGCTCCCTCGTCAGCACGCCGGCCTCGCGCACGGCTGGGACCGGGGTGGGGCAGAGGTACCCCCACCCGGCTACGAAGCCCCACTCGATGTAGTCGAGCAGGAGGCCGTAGGGAGCGGTGGCGTCGGCGAACCCGTCCCTCGACGGGTCGGGGAACAGCTCGGCCGTGAAGGAGGTGGCGGGCCGGGGGAAGTGCCCGGTGTCGAGGACCCACTGACCCGGCCCGGGCGCCTCGAAGACGGGCGGCATGCAGGTCGGGAAGCTACCAGTAGCCTCTCGTCGCCGTGGTCCCTCTGGCCGAGGCGGCCGACGCTTCGCTCTTCGGCGGCAAGGCCGCCCACCTGGCCGTCGCCGCGACCAGCGGCCTTCCCGTCCCTCCGGGTTTCGCGCTGCCGTGGCCCATGGTGGAGGCCGTCGCCGCCGGTGACGACCGTTCGACCTTGGCGCTCACCGAGCCTTGTGCCCGCCTGGGCGGACCGCTGGTGGTCCGCTCGTCGGCCGTGGGCGAGGACTCGGGCGCGGCCAGCTTCGCCGGCCAGCACACGAGCGTGCTCGGCGTCGGTGGCCTGACCGAGGTCCTCGCCGCCGTCCGGCAGGTGTGGGAGTCGGCCAGCACTGACGCGGCGGTGGCCTACCGGCGGCGGCTCGGCCTTCCTGGCACCGTCCGGGTGGGCGCCGTCGTGCAGCGGCTGGTCGACGCCGAGGTGGCCGGCGTGCTCTTCGACGTCAACCCGGTGACCGGGGCCGACGAGGTGGTCGTGGAGTCCTCCTGGGGCCTGGGCGAGGCGGTGGTGGGCGGCCTGGTCACCCCCGACTTCTTCCGCCTCGGGCCCGTCGGCGAGGTGCGCGAGCGTCGCCTGGGTGTGAAGGACGTGGAGGTTCGGCCCGCTCCGGAGGGGGGCACGCGCCGCGTGCCCGTCGAGCCCGGGCGAGCGCGGTCCTCGTCGCTGTCGGACCCTCAGCTGCGCGAGCTGCACTCGCTGGCTCTGCGCTGCCAGGACGTCTACGGCGGTTCCCAGGACATCGAGTGGGCCTTCGCCGGCGGCGAGCTCTGGCTCCTCCAGCGCCGCCCGCTCACGGTGCCCCCTGGTGGCGGCACCGGGACGGATGGGTAGGAAGAACGGAACATTCGACGCTTCGCGACAGGAGGAACACCATGCCTACCGTGCGAGAAGTCATGACCACAGACCCCGTCGCCCTGGACGCGAGCGAGCCCGTCGGCGAGGCAGCCCGGAGGATGAAGGCCCAGGACATCGGCGACGTCATCGTCCTCCAAGACGGCCAGATCTGCGGCGTCGTCACCGACCGCGACATCGTCGTGCGGGTGCTGGCCGAGGGGCGCGACCCGAACCAGACTCAGTTGGGCGAAGTGTGCAGCCGCGAGGTGGCGTCCGTGTCGCCCACCGACGACCTGACCGCCGCCGGCGACCTCATGCGCGACCGGGCGGTCCGCCGGGTGCCCGTCGTCGAGAACGGCCGGCCCGTCGGCATCGTCTCCATCGGCGACCTGGCCATCGAGCGCGACCCCGACTCCGCCCTCAGCCACATCAGCGCCGCGCCTCCGAGCTGAGCCCGGGGCTCTGTCGCCGCGCCGCCCGTCGAGCAAGGGACAGAGGCGACGCATCGCTCCTATGCTGCTCCTCGGGGTTCGGAAAGGGGGGCTGCAATGGCGACGCCTTGGCCATGCGACTCGATGGTGTGACCCAGCAGGACTACGACGCGGTGATGACGGAGCTCGGGCTCGGTACGCCCAACGTCGAGGAGAACGAGCAGTGGCCTGATGGCATCATCAGCCACACTGCGGGTGCCACCGAGGGCGGGTGGTTCGTCGTCGACGTGTGGGAGTCGCAGGAGGCGTTCGACAACTTCTTCGCCGGGCGCCTCGGTCCCGCCTTGCAGACGGCCAATGTCCAGCCGCCGCAGGTGACCGCGTTCGACGTGTACAACCGGCACGCCGGGACGTAACAAGAGCGACTTCCAACCTCGCTGCTCCAAGCTCCGGCGTCCCGTGGGCACATCGATGCCGTGATTGCCTCTCGGGGTGTCTCAGCCCGTGCGTACCATCGGGATGATGCTCGAGCTATCGCCTGAGACGACGGCTTCGTGGCCGGAACCCGCCCCCGGCATCGGCGACGTTTTTCATCCGGCGGTGGCCGAGTGGTTCCTGCGCCGGTTTCCACAGGGGCCCACTGAGCCACAGGCTCAGGGATGGCCACTGATCGCGTCGGGGGCCGACACCCTGATCGCGGCGCCGACCGGCTCGGGCAAGACCCTGGCCGGGTTCCTGGTCGCCATCGACTCCCTGTACAAAACCGACGATGTGGGCGACGTCGCCCGGGTCGTCTACGTGTCACCCCTCAAAGCACTCGCCGTCGACATCGCCGAGAACCTCGAGCGGCCGCTGGCCGAGATCGCCGCCGTGGCTGCCGAGCTGGGGTTCGCCCCGCCCGCCATCCGGGTGGGGGTGCGCACGGGCGACACCTCCAGCTCGCAGCGGTCCCTCATGGTGCGCCGTCCACCCAGCTTCGTGGTCACCACGCCGGAGTCGCTCTACCTGCTGGTCACCAGCGGACGCGGGCGAGAAGCCCTGCGCACGGTGGACACGGTCATCGTCGACGAGATCCACGCGGTGGCCCGCGACAAGCGGGGCTCGCATCTGGCGCTGACCTTGGAGCGGCTGGAGGCGTTGTGCGATCGTCGTCCGGTGCGCATCGGGCTGTCGGCTACGCAGCGCCCGATCGAGACGGTGGGCCGGTTGCTGGTGGGCGACCGCCCGTTGCCGGCGGTGGTCAACGTCGGCCATCAGCGTCACCTCGACGTCGCCCTCGAGCTGCCCGACGGGGAGCTGGAGGCGGTGGCGTCGGCCGAGCAGATGGCCGACGTGCTCGGCCGCATCGCCGCCCTCGTCCGCCAGCACCGCACGACGCTGGTGTTCGTCAACACCCGCCGGCTGGCCGAGCGCCTGGCCCACCAGCTGGGGGAACGCCTGGGCGACGACGTCGTCGCCGCTCATCACGGCAGCCTTTCCAAGGAGCGTCGCCACCGAGTGGAGACCCGGCTACGGGCGGGTGACCTCAAGGCCCTGGTGGCAACGGCGTCGCTCGAGCTGGGCATCGACATCGGGCCTGTGGAGCTGGTGTGCCAGATCGGCTCGCCCCGCAGCATCGCCACCTTCCTGCAGCGGGTCGGCCGCTCGAACCACAGCCGGGCCGGCACTCCCAGGGGGCGCCTGTTCCCTCTGACTCGTGACGAGCTGGTGGAGTGCACGGCGCTCCTGAGGGCCGTTCGGGCCGGCCGTCTCGACAGCATCCATCTGGCTCGCCTCCCGCTCGACATCGCCGCCCAGCAGATCGTCGCCGAGGTGGGTGCCAAGGAGTGGGCGACCGACGACCTCTACGAGCTCGTGCGGCGAGCGGCGCCCTACACCGCGCTCGACCGGGCCCGGTTCGACGAGGTGGTCGAGCTGGCGGCCGGCGGCATCGAGACCGGTCGAGGCCGCAGGGGCGCCTATCTGCACCACGACACGGTCAACGGTGAGCTCCGGGCGCGCAAGGGCGCCCGGTTGGCGGCGGTGACCTCGGGGGGCGCCATCCCCGAGACCGGCGACTACCGGGTCGTGGCCGAGCCCGACGACACGTTCATCGGCACCGTGAACGAGGACTGGGCCGTCGAGTCGATGGCGGGCGACATCTTCCTCCTCGGTTCCCACTCCTGGCAGATCCGCCGGGTCGAGCCCGGCGTCGTCCGGGTGCGCGATGCGGGCGACACGCCCCCGACGGTCCCGTTCTGGTTGGGCGAGGCGCCCGCCCGCACCGCGGAGCTGTCCGAGGAGGTGTCGGAGCTGCGGCGCCGGGTCGACGAATATCTCGCTGCCGGCGATCCCGACGGCGCCCGCCAGTGGCTCGTCGACACGGCCGG
>DASZJY010000093.1:0-3165 GCA_035947635.1 Acidimicrobiales bacterium
CCTGCCCATGATCCCGGAGCTCCCGGTGGCGATGCTCGCCTGCGCCCGGCTCGGCGCCGCCCACTCCGTCGTGTTCGGCGGCTTCTCGTCCGACGCCCTGGCGGACCGCATCAACGACGCCGAGGCGAAGGTGCTGGTCACCGCCGACGGCGGGTGGCGCAAAGGCAAGGCCGTGCCCCTCAAGGACAACGCCGACGAGGCCCTCGCCCGGACACCGTCGATCGAGCACGTCGTGGTCGTGCGTCGTACCGAGGCGGACGTGCACATGGCCGACGGCCGCGACCACTGGTACCACGACCTCATGTCCGGCGCATCGGACGACTGCCCGGCCGAGCCCGTCGACGCCGAGAGCCTGCTCTACCTGCTCTACACGTCGGGCACCACGGCCAAGCCCAAGGGCATCATGCACACCACTGGCGGCTACCTGGCCCAGGTGGCGTTCACCCACAAATACGTCTTCGACCTTCATCCCGACACAGACGTCTACTGGTGCGCAGCGGACATCGGGTGGGTCACCGGGCACAGCTACATCGTGTACGGGCCCCTCGCCAACGGAGCTACGTCGGTGATGTACGAGGGGGCCCCCGACTTCCCCGACAAGGACCGGTGGTGGTCGATCGTCGCCCGCTACGGCGTGACGATCCTCTACACCGCTCCCACCGCCATCCGGACCTTCATGAAGTGGGGCACCCAGTACCCCGAGGGCCACGACATGTCGTCGCTCCGTCTCCTGGGGTCGGTGGGCGAGCCCATCAACCCCGAGGCGTGGATCTGGTACCACACTCACATCGGCGGCGGCCGCTGCCCCGTGGTCGACACGTGGTGGCAGACGGAGACGGGGGCGATCATGATCTCGCCGCTTCCCGGCGCCACCACCCTGCGCCCCGGATCGGCCACCTTCCCGTTGCCCGGCATCGAGGCCGAGGTGGTCGACGAGAAGGGACGGTCGGTGGAGCAGGGCGGCGGCTACCTCACCCTCACGCGCCCCTGGCCGGCGATGCTCAGGGGGATCTACGGCGACCCCCAGCGCTACCGGGAGACCTACTGGTCGCGCTTCGAGGGGCGCTACTTCGCCGGCGACGGCGCCCGAGTCGACGGCGAGGGCTACTTCTGGCTGCTGGGCCGCGTCGACGACGTCATGAACATCTCGGGCCACAGGGTCTCGACCACCGAGGTGGAGTCCGCCCTCGTCGACCATCCAACCGTCGCCGAGTCGGCGGTCGTGGGGGCGAAGGACGAGACGACGGGCCAGGCCATCATCGCCTTCGTCACCTTGAAATCGGGCGTCGACGCCGACCACCAGCACGGTGAGGCGCTCCGCCAGCACGTGGCCCGCCGGATCGGGCCGGTGGCCCGGCCCAAGACGGTGATCTTCACCGACGACCTGCCCAAGACCCGCAGCGGGAAGATCATGCGCCGGCTCCTCCGCGACGTCGCCGAGGGGCGGGATCTGGGCGACACCACGACCCTTGCCGACGCCAGCGTCGTGGACGAGATCAAGCGGCGGGCGGCGTCGGCGTCGTCGGAGGACTGAGCCCTCGGCGAAGGCGCGGCGGGGAACGCGCGACCGGTCGAAAGCGTTCAAGAGAGGCAGAGGAGGAGAGAGTGCGGTGAGCAAGAACACGATCAAGACGTATGCGCTGTTGGCCGGTCTGGGCGGCTTCCTCATCCTGATCGGCTCTTTGTTCGGCCGGGGAGGGGCGATCATCGGCCTCATGCTCGGCCTCGTCTTCGTCGGGGGCTCCTACTGGTTCTCCGACAAGCTGGCCATCCGATCGGCCCGGGCCGTCCCCGTGACCGAGCAGGAGATGCCCGAGTACTACCGGATCGTCCGCGAGCTCACCCAGGCGGCGGGCATGCCCATGCCCAAGCTGTACGTCACCCCCGACATGCAGCCCAACGCCTTCGCCACCGGCCGCAACCCCCGCCACGCGGCGGTGGCGGTCACCCAGGGAATCCTCAACATCCTCGACTGGAACGAGCTGCGAGGGGTGCTGGCCCACGAGATCAGCCACGTCGGCAACCGCGACATCCTCATCGGCTCGGTGGCCGCAGCGGTCGCCATGGGCATCACCTTCATCGCCCGCATGTTCATGTGGGGCGCCATGTTCGGTGGCGGCGGCGACGAGGACAGCCCCAACCCGCTCGCCCTGCTGGCCCTGAGCATCCTGGCGCCGATCGCCGCCATGCTCATCCAGATGGCCTTGAGCCGCAGCCGCGAGTACGAGGCCGACCGCACCGGCGCCCGCCTGATCGGCGACGGGGAGCCCCTCGCCCGGGCCCTGGCCAAGCTCGAGCAGGGCGCCCGGGCCATCCCCATGGCCGTCGATCCGGCCCAGGCCTCGAAATACATCGTCAACCCCTTCACCGGCCGAAGGGTGCAGTTCGCCAAGCTGTGGAGCACGCACCCGCCCCTCGACGACCGGGTGGCCCGCTTGCGGGCCGGCGAGTGGCGGCGCTGAGCTCTCAGGGCGCCTGTCAAGCCCCCCGGAATAGGCATCGGGGGCCCCGACCCACGTAAACTCTCAGACTTCGGTTCTGGGGGAAGCGAGAGGGGATGGCGGACCCGATGGCGAAATGAGTTGGGTCGTGTCGTCACGAGCGTTCGCACGTCGCGCCCTGGCGCCCGCGGTCCTGGCCTCGCTCCTCGTGGGAGGCGCGGCCACGTCGGGTGCGGCACCCGCTCCCCAGGCGCCCCCCACGACCGCCAACCCTCTCGAGCAGCTGCTGAAAGGGATCTTGACGCCGACGACGGCGCCGGGGCCGCCGGCACCCAAGCCCCCCCCCGCCACCACCGGGCGCGCCCGCGAAGGCCCCAACCCCGCCGCCGCCCGCCCCGACGACGACGGCCAAGCCCGGCCCCAACTCGATCCCGCCCGAGGCCCAGGCGGTGATCAACTCGGTCCGCCGCACCGGCGGGCGGTCGACGCGGGAGCTCATGGCCGCGCTCCGCCAGCTGGTCGACATCGGCCTCAGCCCCCAGGAGGCGGCGGCCATCGGGATGGGCAAGTTCCCGGTGGGCGGCGAGGCGGCGTACACCGACGACTGGCTCTTCCCCCGGTTCAACCCCAGCTTCCACCTGCACGAGGGCACGGACATCTTCGCCGCCCGGGGCACGCCCGTACGGGCCCCCGCCGACGGCACCGTGCGGTTCACCGAGGGAGG
>DASZJY010000094.1:0-1815 GCA_035947635.1 Acidimicrobiales bacterium
CCCGTGCCCTCAACCCCGACCTGTTCATCATCGCCCGGGCCTCACGCCCCGAGTCGGTGGAGAAGCTCCGCCGTGCGGGCGCAGACCGGGTGGTCTCCCCGTACGCGGTGAGCGGCGTGCGCATGGCCTCCCAGGCCTTGCAACCGGCCATGCTCGAGTTCGTGGACATGGTGACGGTCGCCCCCGACCTACGCATCGAGGAGCTGGTCGTGGGCAAGTCGTCGGCCCTGGCCACCCGGACGGTGCGCGAGGTGTGCGCGCCCTACGAGGGCGTGATGGTGCTGGCCGTACGCAGTCCCGAGGGCGAGCTGCTCATACCGCCCCGGGCCGACACCGTCCTCGACGAGGGCGACCTCATCATCGTGGTGGGCCCGGCCGACGCCTTGGCCGTCATGGCCAAAGAGGCCACCTGACCCGGGGGCGAGGGCGTCAGCCGGCCCCGTCGTCGGACCGACGCCCGTAGGACAACCAGGCGTCCTGGTAGCTGCCGGCGCCGTCGCCCTCGGCCGGAGGGGGACCGGCGCCGGGCTCCGGCTCGTCCACCGGTGAGCGCCCCGGAGCCGGCGCCACCGCCGGGAGCGGTTGGGTCCGGGCCGCCGCCGGCTCGCGCTCTCTGCGCAGCGCTCGACCGAGGCCCCGGCGCCCGCCGGTTTCCCGTTCGGGGGGCTCGGCCTCCGGTCTTTCGGCCTCCGGTCGTTCGGCCTCCGCTCGTTCGGCCTGGGGTCGCTGGGCGCCGGCGCCGGCGCCCAGACCTCGGCGACCACCCCTTCTCTGTTCGCGCCGGTGCTGCCCTTGGCGCTCGAGCTCGGCGTTCAGCTCGGCGCCCAGGACCACCGCCATCGCCGACAGGTAGAGCCAGAGGAGGAGCACGACGACGCCGGTGAGCGAGCCGTACGTCTCCTGGTACGAGCTCACGTGGTTCACGTAGAACGAGAAGAGGAGCGACACCAGCAGCCACGCCGCGGTGGCGAGGATGCCTCCCGGGGTCACCCACGTCCACCGCGGGGTCTCCCTGTACGGCGCGATCGAGTAGATGCAGGCGAACAGCACGATCAGGGCCAGGAGCCCCACCGTCCACCGCAGCAGCGTCCACACCACCACGAAGGCGTCGCCGAAGGGCAGGTTGTCGCGCAGGGCGTCACCCAGGGGCTGGCCGAACACGATGGCGGTTGTCGCCACCCCGGCGAGGAGGCCGACGACGCCCACCAGCAGGAGGGCGACGCCCCGCTTGGGCAGGAACTTGCGATCCTCGGGCACGTCGTAGGCGACGTTGCACCCGCTCTGGAGGGCGACCATGCCGGCGGAGGCGCTCCACAGGGCGACGACGAGCCCGATGGCGGTGGCGAGGATGGAGCTGCCCGCGGGTTTGTTCACGGCGTTGTTCAGGGCTTCGGTGAGCACCTTGGCCGTGTCGCCTGGGACGGCCTTGGTGATGGCGTTGCTGATGTCGTCGACGGTGCTGGCGGCCAGGTTGGCGAGCCCGAGGATCCCGACGGCGGCGAGGATGGCGGGGAAGATGGCGAGGAACCAGTAGAACGCCATCCCGGCGGCGGCCATCGACCCCCGGTCCTCCTTGAACTCCTTGACCGCCCGGCGGATCGACTCCTTCCAGTCGGGCGGCGGCAGGTCGGTCGGTGACGTGGGCGTCTCGGTGGTGGCGGTCTGCGGAGGCACAGGCTCGTCGGTCACGCGGCTGCCACCTCGGTCGTCGACGACTCGCTCCTAGCCCTACCCCGGCTCGGTGGGGGGAAACGGCGGCATCGGGCCGGTGGGGGACCGACCGTCTCCTAGGCTGCCCCTCCGTGGCCGACCGAG
>DASZJY010000095.1:0-4984 GCA_035947635.1 Acidimicrobiales bacterium
TTGGACAAGGCCCGGGGCGACGCCGAGGCCGAGGCCGCCCGCCCCGGCGCCCTCGGGCTGCACCTCGGCGCCGACCACCTGGCCGGCGCCATCCGCGGCGCCCAGGACGACGACGAGTCGCTTTCCGCCCACGTGCTGCTCGAGAACCTCGCCGGCAAGGTCACCGCCAGCATGGCCCTGCTCCACCTCCTCGAGGCCAACGATGTCGACCCCACGTCGATCGACTACGTGCTCTCCTGCGGCGAGGAGGCGGTGGGCGACCGCTACCAACGCGGCGGCGGCAACCTGGCCAAGGCGGTGGCCGAGGTCGGCGGGCTCACCGAGGCCTCGGGGGCCGACGTCAAGAACTTCTGCGCCGCCCCCGTCCCCGCCATGGTCATCGCCGGCAGCCTGGTGGCGTCAGGCGTGTTCCGGCGGGTCGCGGTGGTGGCCGGCGGCTCGCTGGCCAAGCTGGGGATGAAGTTCCAGGGCCACGTGGCCAACCACCTGCCCGTGCTCGAGGACGTCTTGGGCGGGGCGGCCGCCCTCGTCGAGGCCGACGACGGCCGGTCGCCCGTGCTGCGCCTCGACGCCGTCGGGCGCCACAAGGTGTCGGCCGGCGGCTCGACCGGCCAGGTCATGGAGGCCCTGGCCACCGAAC
Source organism: Acidimicrobiales bacterium (assembly GCA_035947635.1). GTDB lineage: Bacteria > Actinomycetota > Acidimicrobiia > Acidimicrobiales > AC-14 > DASZJY01. The sequence goes on from DASZJY010000095.1 coordinate 641, forward strand.
CCCTGTCCCGTGTGGGTCTGGCCATGACCGACGTGGACGACTTCGCCACCGAGCTGCACAACCCCGAGATCACCGAGCCCCAGGGGTCAGGCAACGTCCCCGAGCGCAACTACAAGACCATGGCCGCCCTCGCCGTTCGTCGGGGTGACATCGCACGCGAGGACATTCCCGCCTTCGTCGCCGAGCGGGGCATGCCCGGGTTCGCACCCACGCAGGGGCACCTGGCGTCGGCACTGTGCTACCTCCCCCACGCCCTTGAGCGATTGACAACGGGAGGCGCGGGTAGGGTCTCCCTCGTCGCCAAGGGCAGCCTGTTCCTGGGTCGCATGACCGGGCTGTCCGACGGCATGAGCGTGCTCCTGGAGCGCAACCCGGCGCGCGGGTAGCCCGCCGGCCGGCGAAGAAAAGGAGGGTTCGTGGCAGCCGTTGCCGAGGCCACCAAGGACAACTTTCAGGACCTGATCGCCGAGGGGACGGTGCTGGTCGACGTATGGGGCCCGCAGTGCGTGCCGTGCGTCGCCCTGGCTCCCCACGTCGACCAGCTGGCCGAGGAGCGGCCCGACATCTCCGTCATCAAGCTCGAGGCGCCCAAGGCCCGCCGGGTCTGCATCGACCTCAAGGTCATGACCATGCCTACCTTCCTCCTGTTTCGCGACGGCGAGGAGGTGGCCCGGATCTCCGACGCCAACCTCTCGCCCGACAAGCTGCGCGAGTGGCTGGGCGAGACCCTCGAGGCGCCGAAGGAGGTGAGTTGACAGGTGTTGAAGGACCGTAAGGTGATCGCCCTCGGTGAGCGCGACGGCATTGCCAGCCCGGCCATCGAAGCGTGCATCAAGGCTGCCGGGGGCAACGTGCTCTTCGGGGCCACCGAGTGCTTCGTCTGAACGGCGGCCGGCGCCATGGACCTGCACACCCAGGAGGCGATCATCAAGCTGGTCGACCAGCACGGCAAGGATGAGCTGCTGGTCGTGCTCGGAGCTCCCGACCCCGAGAGCGCCGAGATCGCGGCCGAGACCGTCGTGCTGGGCGATCCCTCCTACGCAGGCCCGTTGGCCGGGGCCCAGTTGGGTCTCGACGTCTACCACCTCCTCGAGGACGATGTCCGCTCTGAGATCCCAGAAGACGTATGGGAGGAGCAGATCGGCGTGATGAGCGACGTGCTCGACGCCGAAGGCATCACCACGGCGGTGTCCACCATGCGAGCCAAGGCAGGCGACGCATGAGCCGTCTGGAGCAGCTGCTGGAGTCGAGCAGCTGCTCCGAGTGCGGCGCCGGTGTGTACCGCAACGACGAGGGTCGCATCGCCTGCAAGGGCTGCGACCTCCCCACCGAGGAGTGCACGTGCGCGGGCGGGAAGCCCGACATGTCGCTCCCCTCCTAGCCCTGCGGCCGTGAACGGGCGGGAGGGGCCGGGCCTCTCCACCACCCTTGTCGTCCTGGCCGTGGGCCTCGCCGTGCTCGGCCTCAGCGCCCTCCCGATCGACGAGCACCACATCGGCAGCCTCGAGGAGGACGTGTTCCGCTTCATCAACGACGACCTGTGGCTTCCCTACTGGCCGACGTGGCTCCTGATGCAGCTGGGCAGCGTGATCGTCGTGCCCCTCGTGGTCGGCGCCGCCCTGGTGGCCCGGCGCCGCCGGCTGGCGGTGACCGCCGGCGTGGCCGGCACGTTCGTCTACATCATGGGCAAGGTCGTCCGCCATTGGATCGTCCGGGGCCGGCCCGCCCGCGTCCTCGAGGAGGTCGTCGTCCGGGGCGACCCGGCGTTGGGCACCGGCTACCTGTCGGGCCACATGGGGCTGGCCGTGGCCATGGCGGCGGCGGCCACGCCCTACCTTGGATGGCGAGGCCGTACCGTGGTGTGGGCCCTCGCCGCCTTCGTCGGGCTCGCCCGCATCCACGTGGGCGCCCACATGCCCCTCGACGTGGTCGGGGGGGCCGGCCTGGGACTGGCCGGTTGGGCGCTCGTCCACCTGGCGGTGACGGTGCTGCCCGCGCTGAGGGCGGAGAGCCGGGCGCCCGCCGGAGCGGCGCCGGCGTAGGCCGCCCCACCCGACTCGTGCGCGATCGACGAGTCCTCAGGGGGTCGATCGCACAGAGTTCGCCGGGGCTCAGCCCTCGGCGCCGCCCCCGGGCCCGGCGTCAGGCCCGACGTCGCCCCCGGACGCGGCGACCGACAGCCGGCCCAAGTAGTGCCCCCAGCCGTGGGTGTGCTCGCCGACCACGCCTTCGGGAAGGTCGCGGTGGACCAGGCGAACCCGAGTCTTGGCGCCTTCGGGATGCAGGGAGATCTCGATGGTGCTCGAGCCGGGGGGAACCGGGTTGCCGGGGGCGTCCCAGCCGAAGGTGAACACCACCCGGTCGTTGGGGACGACCTCGACGAACTGCCCCGCGGCCGGGTACTGCCCGGCGACGAGCACCCGGTAGGTGCCCCCCGGGCGAGGGTCGAGCTCGGCCTCGGTGCCCATCCACTGGACGTGCTCGTCGGCGACGGTGAGCAGTCCGAAGATGGTCTCGGGGCTGGCATCCACGACGACCTCCTGCACGAGCTCGGCCATCAGCGCTCCTCCTTGTCTCGCTCCTTGGCCTCGGCGGCGTCCCGCAGGCGCCCGAGGCGATCGGTCCAGAAGTCGTCGAGGAACCTCCGCAGCTCCTCGACGGTGTCGGGACGTGCCCGGTAGAGCCGCCGGGTGCCGTCCCGCCGCTCCTCCACGAGTCCCGCCTCTCTCAGCACCCGCAGGTGCTGAGAAATAGCCGGCCGGGTCACCGCGAAGTGTGCGGCAATGGCGCCGGCCGGGAGCTCTCGCGTCCGCACGAGCCGGAGGATCTCCCGCCGGCGCGGCTCGGCGATTGCCCGGAGGGCCGCGTCCACCCGGTTAGTGTAAAGTATTGCTTACGTAAGCGTCAACTAACGGATGGTGGCGCGCCACACGGCCTCGAGCGTGGGGATGGCAGCTAGCGCCGGGGCCCGGAGGAGCGACGGGCGTCGGGGTGGACGAGCACCTCGATCGACCGGCGGATGCGTTCGAGCTCGGCCGTGAGCGCCTCGACCGCTCGTTGGGAGTGCGGAGAGCCGGACGGGAGCGCGCCCCGCAAAGGGGTACCACCGGCGTCGGCGACGGTGTCGGAGCCCAGAGCGTCGGCCCCGGCGCCGTTGCCGGCCTCCTCGTCCCTGCCCGGTCCGGGCTCGGTGGTGGTCGCCCGCTCCGCCACCATGCGGTCGAGCGCCAGGTAAAGGCGTTCGATCTCCGAGCCGGGCGCCTCCAGGGCGGCGAGCCGGCGCTCCATGGCCGTCCGCCACGCGCCGGCATCGGCGTCGGCCTCGCGGGCGGCGACCAGGCCCCCGATGACGCGGTCGAGGTCTTGGCGCAGGCCGGTCACTGCCTCCTCGGCTGCCGTCACACGTCCCAGGAGGGTGGCGACCACCTTCTCGCGCTCCGCCATGCGCTCGGCGATCCGCTCGAGCTCGCGGTACACGCCGTCGAGATCGCCCGGAACGGTCAGCATCTCGGGGACCATCCGGTGGAACTGGCGAGCGGCCACGTCCTCCATGCGGACGGGGAGCGACTGCAGCTCGTCGAGCCGGGCGTCGAGCCCGACCAGGCGGGAGCCGACCGTCGCCAGCTCGCCACTGAGCTCGCCCAACGCCCGCTGCATCGCCTGCACGACGGGCGACGAGCTCATCCCCGCGTGCTGGGCTCGCTGCAGGCGGGTCACCTCGTCGAGCCGCTCCTGGACGCCGCCCACGTCCGCCGTCAGCTCGTCGAGCTCCGACCGCAGCGCCTCCATCGACGCGAACCGCTCGGTGACCCGCTCGTGGGTCTGGGCCACCTCGACGGCCAGGCGCCCGATCTGGTCGCCCATGAGCGACAGCTCGGTGCGGTCGGGTGCAGCGGCGGGCTCCGCCGGGGCGACGGGCCCCTGCGATGACAGCTTCTCGTCGAGGACGTCGACGCGCTCGGCCAGCCCGCTCAGGACCCGGGCGCACCGCTCGGTCGCCCGCGCCACCGACATGATCCGCTTGTGCACTTCGGTCGTGTCGGCGAGCGGCGGGACCACGACGGCGGCACGCGGCGCCGGGGCTCCCGACCAGAAGGTCTCGTCGGCGACGGGCGGCTCCGCCGGGGGCGCCTCGAGCAGCTCGTCATCGGAGGCAACGTCCTCGGAGCCGACGAACTCGCCGATCGCGGCCCCGGCGACCGCCGGCCCCGTGACGACCACCGCCGGCTCCTCGAGGGGCTCGGGTCCGGGACGCTCGAGCCGCTGGTCGGCCGGCGCCACGTCGCGTGCGGTGGGTGCCCGGATCTGCGCCTCCCAGTTGCGCGGGCGCACCTGCTCGGGCGT
>DASZJY010000096.1:0-2981 GCA_035947635.1 Acidimicrobiales bacterium
CCGACGCCGGTCCGTTGCGGGACCGCCTGGGCGAGATGGCGGCCCGGGTGTCGGTGGGGGCGACCGAGTGTTGGCGCATCGCGAGGAGGGCGGCCGCCCTCGACGCCGCCGTGGCCGAGCTCGACGCCCGTGGCATCCGGGCTCAGCTCGACCAGTGCGAGGCCGAGCTTCGTCGGGAGCCCGACCGGGCCCAGCTGGCCGCCACCGCCGAGGCCCTGCGGCGCCAGCTGGCGTCGGCCACCCGCCTGGCCGACGTCGTGGACGACGCCCGGGACCGCCTGCGCCGCCTGGACGCCGAGCTGGACGAGGCCGTCGCTCGGGCCCTGGAGCTCTCGCTGGGGGCGACCGACGCCGGCGCCCTGGCGCCCGTCGGCTCCACCGTCGACGGCGTGGTCGGCGAGCTGGAGTCGCTCCGCCAGGCCCTGGAGGAGAGCCGCCCGGGCACCCTCCCCTGACTTGGCGGGAAGGTCAGCCCGGGGCGTCGTTCTCGAACTCGGTGACCAGGGCGTCGACCACGTCGACCAGGCTGCCGCCGGCGTCGACGATCCGCCGCTGGCGCTGGTAGCTGGGGCCGTGGGCAAGGATGGCATGGACGCACCCGAGCTCGTCCTGGCAGCCGATGCGGGCGGCCACCGGCGACAGTTCGTCGACCAGCTCCTCCACGGACTGTCGCAGGGGCACCCGGCGGCCGTCGGCGTCGACGATGATGTCGGCCTCGAGCCCGTGGCGGGCCGCCCGCCACTTGTTCTGCCGGACGATCCACTCTCGCGGCACGGGCAGGACCTCGCCCGCGTCGATGCGGGCGTCGAGGTGCTCGACCACGCTCTGGGCCAGGGCGGCCAGGGCGCTGACCTCGCCGAGGGTGGGGATGCCGTCGCAGATGCGCAGCTCGACGGTGCCGAAGTCGGGATGGGGCCGGATGTCCCACCACACCTCGCGGATGCTGGTGATGGCCTGGGCCGCCACCAACGTCCCCATGAACTGCTCGAACTCCTTCCAGTCCGACAGCTGGTAGGGCAGCCCGGCAGTCGGCAGGCTCTCGAACACGGTGCTGCGGCTCGAGGCCATGCCCGTGTCCCGGCCCGCCCAGTACGGGCTCGAGGCGGTGAGGGCGAGGAAGTGGGGGATGTAGGCGTTGAGGGCGTTGGCGATGGCGATGGCCTTCTCGGCCGACCGCACGCCGACGTGGAAGTGCACGCCGAAGATCTGCAGCCGCTTGGCCACCCACTGCATCTCCTCGAGGAGCGTGTGGTAGCGGGGGTCGGGGCTGACGATTTGCTCGTGCCAGTCGGAGAACGGGTGCGAGCCGGAGCACATCAGAGCCAGGCCCCGCGGCTCGGTGACAGCGGACAGCTCCTTGATCGAGGAGGCCAGGTCGTCGCGGGCCTCGGCGACCGTCCCGCAGATCCCGGTGATGACCTCGGCGGTGCACTCGAACAGCTCGTGCTTGACCTTGGGATGACAGCCGTCGGGCTGGTCCTGGCCGAGCTCGGCGAACACGTCGGTGGCGACGCTCGACAGCTCCCGGGTGTCGCGGTCGACGATCTCGAGCTCGAGCTCCACCCCGAGACTGCAGCGGTCGGAGGCGTTGAAGGGGATTTCCATGAAGCCTCGCTCCGGGCGACTCTACCGCCGCCCCGTCCCGTACCCTCGGCACCGCCCGTCGCACGCGCCCCGACCGGCCAGCCCTAGAGTCGGGGCATGGGACAACTCATCCGGCGTGCCTGGCGCTACCTGACGGCTGCCCTCACCGGGCGGTTCAACGAGATGGCCGACCCGAAGGTGCAGCTCGAGCAGGCCATCACCGAGGCCAACGAGCAGCACCGCCGACTCGTGCAGCAGGCGGCCAACGTCATCGCCAACCAGAAGCAGACGGAGATGCGCCTCAACCGGGCCATGGAGGACATCGAGAAGCAGAACGGCCTCGCCCGCCAGGCAGTCACCATGGCCGAGGCGGCCACGCAGCGGGGCGACACCGCCAAGGCCACCGAGTACACCCAGGCGGCCGAGTCGTTCGCCAACCGCCTGGTCAGCAGCGAGCACGAGGTCGAGACGCTCAAGCAGCTGCTCCTCCAGTCCACTCAGGCGGCCAACCAGGCCAAACAGGCGGTCACCCAGAACTCCCTCGCCTTGCAGAAGAAGCTGGCCGAGCGCCAGAAGCTCCTGGGCCAGCTCGACCAGGCCAAGATGCAGGAGCAGGTGAACTCGGCCATGGCCGCCCTCAACGAGACGGTCGGCCAGGACGTCCCCACCTTCGAGGAGGTCCGGGACAAGATCGAGTCCCGCTACGCCAAGGCGCTGGGCACGGTCGAGCTCACGGAGCAGTCGGTCGAGTCCCGGATGCTCGAGGTGGAGCAGGCCCAGGTGAACACCGAGGCCCAGGCCAAGCTGGCCCAGATCAAGGCCCAGCTCGGGATCGGTCCCGGTAGCGCCACTACCGGCGCCGGCGACGAGGCAGGGGCGTCGACCTAGCCGGCTCGGTGCGCTCGGCGCTGTCGGGTGCTCAGGCCGCCAGCGTGTGCAGGCCGCCGCCGGCAAGCTTCCTCGCAGTGAGCGGACCGGCGACCGTGGTGGGTACGAGGCGGCTGACGGTCGTGCCGTCGCCCAGCTGGCCGAAGTAGTTCCAGCCCCAGGCCGCCACCGTGCCGGCGCCGGTGATGGCCAGGCTGTGGTAGCCGCCTGCAGTCAGCGCGGCCACGCCCGTCGGCAGGTTGGGGACCGGCACTGCGAGCGGCCGGTCGGTGGTCGTCCCGTCACCCAGCTGACCGTGGCCGTTCCAGCCCCACGCCACGGCGTAGCCGGCGCCCGAGCGGGCCAGGCTGTGGTGGAACCCGGCGGCGATCGAGACCATGCCGGTCTGGCCGGCGACGGTCACGGGTGACCAGCGGTCGGCCCGCGTGCCGTCACCGAGCTGTCCGAAGTGGTTCCAACCCCACGCCCGCACCGACCCGTCGGTCCCCCGGAGGGCGATGCTGTGGTAG
>DASZJY010000097.1:0-4077 GCA_035947635.1 Acidimicrobiales bacterium
GGCACCGTCGTGCTCGACGGGCAGGACCTGACCGCCTCCCCCGCGCGCGAGCGCGGCGTCGGCTTCGTGTTCCAGCACTACGCCGCGTTCAAGCACATGAGTGTGGCGAAGAACGTCGCCTTCGGCCTCGAGATCCGCAAGCGGCCCAAGGCGGAGGTCAAACGGCGGGTCGACGAGCTCCTGGAGCTGGTGCACCTGTCCCAGTTCGCGTCCCGTCTCCCGGCGCAGCTCTCCGGCGGCCAGCGGCAGCGGATGGCGCTGGCCCGGGCGCTGGCGATCGAGCCCGCCGTGCTGCTGCTGGACGAGCCGTTCGGCGCCCTCGACGCCAAGGTCCGCAAGGAGCTCCGCGACTGGCTGCGCCGGCTGCACGACGAGGTGCACGTCACCACCATCTTCGTCACCCACGACCAGGAGGAGGCCATGGACGTGGCCGACGAGATCGTGGTGATCAACGACGGCGTGGTCGAGCAGGTGGGCTCGCCCGACGAGCTCTACGACCGCCCCGCCAACGACTTCGTCATGAGCTTCCTCGGCCCCGTCACCACCCTCGACGCCAAGCTCGTGCGGCCCCACGACCTGGAGATCCTCACGTCCCCGGAGGAGGGCACGGTGCCGGCGCGGGTGAGCCACCTCGTCCGTCTGGGGTTCGAGGTGCGGGTCGACGCGGTGGCCGGCGACGACCATCTGTGGGTGCAGGTCACGCGAGGAGAGGCCAACCGCCTCGGCCTGACCCCCGGCGCCGACGTGCACATCCGCCGCGTGGCCCCCGGCACGGTGCCCGCCCCCGCGTCCGTCGGCGGCTGACGGGTGCGGGTCTCGGCCAAGGTCGACTACGCCGTCCGGGCCCTCACTGAGCTGGCGGCGGCCGGGGAAGGTCCGGTCAAGGGCCAGGACATCGCCCTCCGCCAGGGCGTGTCGGTCAACTTCCTCGAGAACATCCTGAGCGATCTCCGCCGGGCCGGCATCGTCGGCAGCCAGCGGGGCTCGGTGGGCGGCTACTGGCTCGCCGTCCCCGCCGACACCATCACCATCGCCGACGTCATCCGCACGGTCGAGGGCCCCCTCGCCGACGTACGGGGCGAGGCGCTCGAGGACCTCGACTACGCGGGGCCGGCGGAGGCCCTACGAGAGGTGTGGGTCGCCACCCGCGCCAGCCTGCGGTCGGTGCTGGAGGCGGTCACCATCGCCGACGTGGCCAAGGGCGAGCTGCCCGCGGTGGTGCGGCGACTCACCCGCCCGTCCGACGCGTGGATCAGGAGATCCTGAGCTCGGGACGCGATATGCGGCCGGGGCCCATCCCCACCACCCGGCGAGCCAGGGCGTCGAAGGCCTGAGACGCCTCGCTCCCGGGATACGTGACGGTGACCGGCTCACCGACGTCGCCTCCCTCCCGCAGGGCCGTCACGAGCGGGATCTGGGCGAGCAGAGGGACCCCAAGGTCGTCGGCCAGGAGCTGACCGCCACCCGAGCCGAAGATCGGATACCGCTTGCCGTCGTCGCCCGTGAACCAGCTCATGTTCTCGACGACGCCCCGCACAGCCAGGTTCACCTTGCGGGCCATGAGGGCCGACCGCTGGGCCACTCGCTGGGCCGCCGGCTGGGGGGTGGTCACCACCAGCATCTCGGCCCGGGGCAGGAACTGGGCCATCGACAGGGCCACGTCGCCCGTGCCGGGTGGCATGTCGACGAGCAGGAACCCGGGCTCGCCCCACAGGACGTCGGTGAGGAACTGCTCGAGGGCCTTGTGCAGCATGGGGCCCCGCCAGATCACGGGCTGGTCGTCACCGACGAAGAAGCCGGTGGAGATCACCTTCACCCCGTGGGCCACCGGGGGCACGATCATGCCGTCGATGACCACGGGCTCGTGGCCCACACCGAGCATCTTGGGGACGGAGAAGCCGTAGACGTCGGCGTCGAGAACTGCCACTTCTTGCCCCAGGCGCGCCAAGGCCACGGCCAAGTTGACGGTGACCGACGATTTGCCGACGCCCCCCTTGCCCGAGGACAGGCCGAGCACGCGGGTGCGTGACGCCGGGTCGGTAAAGGGGTTGGCCGGCGCCGCCCCGGGGCCGTGCTGGTGGCCGGCGGCGGCGCCCGCCCCACCGGCGCCCCCGTGCATGCGCTCGCGCACGGCGGCCCGCTCCTCGTCGGTCATGACGGTGAGGTCGACGTCCACCTCGCGCACGCCCTCCAGCGGCTGCACGGCGCGGGTGACCCGATCGGTGATCTCGCCGCGCAGCGGGCACCCGGCGACGGTCAGGGCGACGGTGACGCCGATGCGCCCGTCGTCCACGCGGATGCCGCGCACCATGTCGAGGTCGACGATGCTGCGCTGGAGCTCGGGGTCCTGCACGGGCCGGAGGGCCTCGAGCACCTCGGCTTCGGTGGGCATGGCGGCGACGCCTCCAATTTCTCCTATGCGAATAGTTACAATACCGGTGTGGAGCAAGGTCCCCTGACGGCATCGCTGACCGCGGACGAGTTCGCCGCAGCCGTCACGGCCGTGACTTCTGCCTTCGGCGACCCCACCCGGCGGGAGATCTACGTGTTCGCCCACGGCGCCGACCGGGGCGTGACCGCCAGCGAGGTGGCGGAGCGCTTCGACCTCCACCCCAACGTGGCCCGCCACCACCTCGACAAGCTCGCCGCCGGCGGCTACCTCGACGTGGCCGTCGAGCGCTCCTCCCCGTCGGCCGGCGCCGGGCGGCCGTCCAAACGCTACCGGGCCAGCGCCAAGGAGATGGGCCTCGAGTTCCCCGCGCGCCGCGACGACCTGCTGGTCAAGCTCCTGGGCCGGGCTCTCGCCCTCGTGCCCCGGGAGAAGGCCGAGGAGATGGCCGAGGACGTGGGCATCGAGTACGGGCGGTCACTGGCCGCCTCGATGTCCCCGTCGCAGGGCCACCGGTCGCTCCAGGTGGCGCTGCACGCAGTGGCCGACGCCCTCACCGCCCACGGGTTCGCCGCCCACACCGACGCCCGGGGCGGGTCTCTGGCCATCATCTCCGAGCAGTGCCCGTTCGGCACCGCCGCCGAGCAGCACCCGGTCATCTGCGCCGTCGACCGGGGCATCGTGAAAGGCATGCTGTCCTCGCTGTACGGCGACACCGTGCCCGAGACGTCCGCCTCCCGCCCCCAGGGCGACGAGGTCTGCGTCACGCTCGTTTGAGACCGGGAGGGGGGGCCTGCCCCCCTCCCGACCTCCCCTCGACCACGCCGGCCTCTGGCCGGCGAGGGGCCATCCGGCGGGGCCGCCTGCGGCGGCAGGAGCGGCCGGCGCGCTGAGAAACTGGCGGTGATGCGTCACCTGTCGGCACCCAGGGGCTCGCGCCGGGACTCGACCGTTCGGTGACCCGCCACTACCTCGACCACGCCTCCACCTCGCCGGCCCGCCCGGAGGTGGTCGAGGCAATGCTCCCGTGGCTCGGGTCGGCCGCCGACCCCGGCCGGGTCCACACCGAGGGCCGCCTGGCCCGGGCGGCGGTGGAGGACGCCCGCGAGCAGGTGGCCGCTCTGCTCGGCGCCCGGGCGCGCGAGGTCGTGTTCACGAGCGGCGCCACCGAGGCGATCGCCGCCGCCGTCCACGGCGCCACCGAGCGGGGGGTTCACGTGGTGTGCCCGGCCGTGGAGCACTCCGCCGTCCGGGAGGCATCCGCCCGCCACGACGTCACCCTGGTCGGCGCCGACGGCAACGGCCGGGTCGACCCCGACGAGGTGCTGGCGGCAGTCCGCCCGGAAGAGACTGCCCTCGTTCACGTCCAGTGGGCGAACCACGAGGTGGCGACTCTCCAGCCGGTCGCCGAGGTGGTGGCGGCCTGCCGCGACCGGGGTGTGCTGGTCCACGTCGACGCCGCCGCCGCCGCTGGCCACCTCCCTGTCGACTTCGCCGTCCTCGACGCCGACCTGCTCTCGGTGAGCGCCCACAAGCTGGGCGGTCCCCAGGGAGTCGGCGCCCTCCTGGTACGCCGGGGGCTGCGCCTGCGGCCGCTCCTCATGGGTGGCGCGCAGGAGCGGGCCCGGCGGGCCGGCACCGAGAACGTCGCCGCCATCGTCGGCTTCGGCACCGCCGCCGACCTGCTG
>DASZJY010000098.1:0-9981 GCA_035947635.1 Acidimicrobiales bacterium
GCGTGGTCCGAAGGACCCGGGTGCCCGCCGCCGGCTAATCGTTGTCCGGGAGGTACTCGTCGTCCTTGTAGTACTGCAGGAGCTCTTTCATGCCCTCGAGGTCATACGTCACCAGCTCGTCGTCTTCCCATTTGGCTCCGAGCTCCTCGGCCGTCTCGACGTCGTCGAGGTCGTCCGGGCACTGCTCGGTCCACCGGACGGGGACCATCGAAGACTGCCCTTCATCCCGATCACCACGCGGTTCTCTGCCATCGCCCAGTGCTAGTGACGGCCTGCGACCGCCGGAGCCGGGTGCGACGCCGACGGTCGTGGCCGTTCGCCCCCAGAGCGAGGCGGTCGTGTGCTGAGTGGGTCGGCAGAACGCCCGAGAACCTTGAGACAACTGCGACAGCTGAGACAGGCGGTGCATGTCGGGCTTCAGCAGGCGCCCCAGCGGTCCGAGATGAGGAGGGTGGCGGTAGAATTCGGTGCCGTGGCCGACGACACGCGCATCGAGCCGGTGCGTAACGGGGCGAGGCTGGGCCAGCGGGAGGAGGTCGGGCTGCGGCCGGAGCCGCGGGGGACGTGAGCCCACCCCGCGCAGCACCTCGCACGTCCCTGGCCGTGGCGCTGGTCGCGCTCGTGGCTGCCGCCGGATGCGGGGGCTCGAAGTTCCGCTACGTGGCCCATTCCGACACGCAGACGTTCCTCAAGGTCCCGCGCGAGTGGAAGATGTACGACAGCGACCTCCTCGTCGAGGCCGAGGCCGCCGCGGTGGAGGCGGCGGGGGAGGACGCCCCTTCCTTCGTCGACCAGGCGTTCCAGGGCCAGCTGCAGTGGCGGGTGGCCTTCGACGGTGACCCCGAGCCCGAGCCCGTCAACGCGGTGTCGTACGCCGAGGCACCCGTGGTGGAGGTTCGCGTCCGCCAGCTCACCGAGGACGAGCGCGACCGGGTGAACGTCGCCAGCCTGCGCAACATCTTCTTCCCTTACGACCAGCTGAAGGCCCAGCTGGCCCAGGAGCGGGCGGAGACGCCGCTCGAGCCCAACCCGCCGATCACCTCGTCGTTCCGCCCGCTCTCGGAGGAGGAGATCCAGCTCGAGGGCGGGATCCGGGGGAGCCGCCTCCGCTTCGAGCTCCGGCAGAACGACCAGTTCTACGTCATCGACCAGACGGCGGTCCTCGATCCGCAGGCCAACCGGGTCCACGTGCTGCTGATGCGCGCCGCCGAAGGCGAGTTCATCCTGCAACGTAAGCTTCTGGATGAGATCGCCAGCTCGTTCACCGTCAAGGAGAAGAAGGGCTGACCATGCCGACGCCTGATTCCCCCAACGCACCGGTCGGCCTGGCATCGCCCGAAGAGGGCCCCATGCGGTTCAAGAGCCGCTTGCGGGAGGAGGACCGCACCACCCGCAAGCCAATGAGCCTGTGGGACCGCACGAAGATCCTCCTGCTGCTCAGCTCCACCTGGCTGCTGTTCGTCATGGCCGACATGGGGGCCAACCCCATCCTCCCGTTCAGCGACGCCGTCGACCGCCAGGTACGGGCCAAGTGGTGGCTTCTCGTCGCCGCCGCCGTCGAGGGCCTGCGACAGATCCACTACATGATCAGCGAGCGGTCGGCTCCGTACCACCGGTTCTGGACCCAGCGGGTGTTCGGGCGCCTCGAGCAGCGCACGTCGAAGATGAACGACTGGGACCGCTTCCGCATCGCCCGGGCGGCCAAGATCCTCTTCCTGCTCCTGGTGGTCGACCTCATCGTCGCCGCCCTCACGCACACGTCGCCGCTCCTGGCGATCGTGCAGCTGCCGATCACGTTCTTCCGGGCGCTGCCCCTGCTGTTCCAGCTGCTGTTCGCGGTCGTCTTCATCGTCATCCAGTTCGTCGCCCTGTTCTGGTTCCTGTCCAAGGGCGGCACCGAGGTCTACTACCCCGACGACATCAAGACCCGGTTCTCCGACGTGTGGGGGCAGGACAACGTTCTCGAGAAGGTCAAGGAGAACATCCTCTTCCTCGAAGACCCGGAGTCGATCGAGCGGCGGGGCGGGTACGTGCCGGGGGGGATCCTGCTCTGGGGCCCGCCGGGCACCGGCAAGACCCTGATGGCCGAGGCGGTGGCGGGCGAGACGGGCCGGCCGTACGTGTTCGTCGACCCCGGCGCCTTCCAGAACATGTTCATGGGGGTGGGCGTCCTCAAGGTGAAGGCGCTCTTCCGCAAGCTCCGGCGCCTGGCCGTGCGCTACGGCGGGGTCATCGTCTTCTTCGACGAGGCCGACTCCCTCGGCAACCGCGGTGCCCTCGCCGGCGGCGGGCCGTTCGGGGGCGGCCACATGTCGCCATCCACCGGGCCGGGGAGCCCGCTCACCGCGTGCAACGGGCTCTCCTACGTGTCGAACGACACCGCCAGCCTGGTGTTCCGCAGCTGCCTCGACGGCAGCTCGGAGGGCGAGCCGCCCCGCCGGCTCCGCGACCGGGTGATGCCCATGGGCATGGGCAGCGGCGGCATGGGCACGCTCGAGACGCTGCTGGCCGAGCTGTCGGGGCTGAAGAAGCCCCGGGGGTTCATGAACCGTGTGGTGCGGCGCGCCCTCGGCCTCCGCCCCAAGCCCCCGCCCAAGTACCGCATCCTCGTGATGATGGCCACCAACATGCCCCAGGCCCTCGACGAGGCGTTGCTCCGCCCCGGGCGCATCGACCGCATCTACAAGGTCGGCTACCCGTCGAAGGCGGGCCGGGTGCGCACCTACGAGGGCTATCTGTCCAAGGTGAGCCACGAGCTGACGGCCGAGCACATCGAGAAGCTCGCCACCATCACGCCCTACGCCACCGGGGCCACCATCAAGGACATGGTCAACGAGGCCCTGATCAATGCCATCAGGGCCGGCCGCGACGCCATCACCTGGGGCGACATCGTCAAGGCCAAGCAGCTCAAAGACCTGGGCCCGCCCGAGGACGTGGAGTACATCGAGCGGGAGCGCCACGCGGTGGCAGTGCACGAGGCGTGCCACGCCGTCGTCGCCTACCGGGTTCGCCAGCACATGGTGATCGACATCGCCACCATCGAGAAGGGCGGCACCTACCTCGGGATGGTGGCCTCCATCCCGCCCGACGACCAGTTCACCCGGTGGCGGTCCGAGTACGAGGCCGACATCATGGTCAGCCTGGCGTCGCTGGCCGGCGAGCACATGTTCTTCGACGGTGACAACTCCTCGGGCGTCTCGGGCGACCTCGAGGCCGCCACCATGCTGGTCGGCATGATGGAGGGCTGGTGGGGGATGGGCAGCACGGTCGCCTCCCACGGCATGACCCAGAGGCTCGGACGGTCCGGCCGCGGCGACGAGCGCACCGCTTTCGACCTGGTCGAGTGGAACCTGGGCGAGAAGGTCGAGGCCAAGCTCGACGAGCTGCTCGAGCGCACCAAGCAGCTGCTGGCCGAGAACCGCCGGGCGGTGCTGGCCGTGGCCCACGCCCTGGAGACGCACAAGACGGTGACCGGCGACGACATCCGGGCCATCATCGAGGGCAGGCCGGGCGCCCTGATCGACGGGTCGCCCTACGGCAATGCCGACTTCGCCGCCATCGCCGAGGAGTACCACGCCAAGGTTCTCGCCGCCCACAAGGGCCATGGCCGGGTGGACGTGCCGCTCCCCGCCCTCAACGGCCACCGGGCGGCGGGCCCGGCGTACCGCGACGACGTGCCCGACGACCCGAGCGCGGTCGAGCTCACCGAGGCCGAGCTGGCGGGCCGGGCCTGGCGGCGGCCCGAAGGCGATGGGCATGCCGACGCCGGGGGCGACGGCGCCTCGGAGACGCCGTCGAGCTGAGGATTCGTCGTGGCCCTCACCACGGGCGCTAGGCTGCCCGCCGCAGGCTGAACGGACCCGACCGACGATCGACAAGGAGCTGGGATGCGAAAGCTGGCGGTACTCCTGAGCGCACCCCTTCTGGCAACGCCGATGCTCCTCGGGGTGGCGAGCGCCCAGGAAGAGCCTGCGTGCGCACTGGGGCCGGGGGAAGACCCGATCCCCGCCACCGTCGTCGGGGCGGGCACCATCACGGGCACGAACGGGCCCGACGTGATCTTCGGGAGCCCGGGGCGTGACCTGATCCGCGGCTTGGGCGGCGACGACATCATCTGCGGCAACGGCGGCAACGACTACATGGACGGAGGGCCGGGCGGCGACCTCCTCATCGGCGACAACGCGGACGCGGGCCCCCCGCCCTTCTCGGCGGTGGGGAGCAACGACACCATGTTCGGCGGCCCGGGGAACGACGCCCTCATCGGCCTGGCCGGCAACGACACCCTCAACGGCGGTGACGGGATCGACGACCTCATCGGCTTCGGGGGGAACGACCGCCTGACCGGGGGTGCCGGCGGCGACACGATGTTCGGGGGCCCGGGCGACGACTACATGGCGGGCGATGCCGGCAACGACGTGATGTTCGGCAACTACGGCAACGACAACATGTTGGGTGGTGCGGGCAACGACGAGATCGACGGCGACAACCCGAGCCCGCCACCGCCGCCGGGGCCGGGGAGTCCTGGAGGGCCGCCGCCCGGCGCCACCCCCAGCATAAACGACGTCTGCCTGGGCCAGGCCGGCAACGACCAGATCTTCAACTGCGAGAGGGGCGACCCCTCGGTGCCCCGCGATCCGCCGTTCCCGCCGCCGGAGCCGCCGGGCGATGGTGACGGCGACGGTGACGGCGACGGCAGCACCAACTAGCCCACGAACCGCCGACTGAGCTGAGGGCCCCGCCTCCGGGCGGGGCCCTCGCTTTTCTCCGTGACGCGCCGGCGGCCGGGGACATGTACGGATGGTGAGAGAACACCGGCACGCCTGGGCCCTCGCCTCTCGGGGCCGGCGCTACCTGACCTTTCGCTGCGCGAGGTGCGGGGCCTTCTGCGGAGGGCTGCTCAGGTACCTCCCGCCCGAGCTGAGCCGGGTGCTCGACGACGTCGGGACCCGGAGACCGGCTTCCGCGTCCGGCTGACGCGTCGTCCACAGGGTGGTCTCCCCCCGTTGTCGGGGGATGAGAGGCTGGCCCGGTGCGACGATGGAGGGCGTTGGCCGTGGCGGTTGCGGTCGCGGCCGGGTGCAGCGACGACGGGACCAGCGGTCGCGAGGGCCTGCGCCGGGTGGGCGACCGCGCCCTCGACGTGGCCGGCATCCCCGCCCGCGTCGCCGTCCTCCAGCCCGCCGCCGGTGACGCTCCCTGGTTGGCGGGGGGTGACTCGCCCGACAACAGGGGAAGCCGGGTGGCGACGATCTGGCGGTCCCCCGAGGGCCTGTCGTGGGATCGCGTCCCCCTTCCCGACGGCGATGGCGCCATCGTGCGTGGCGCGGCGCGCCATGGCGACACCGTCGTCCTCGTGGGCGATCAGGATCGAGGCGGGAGCGCTCGCCGCGCCGCCGTGTGGGTGGCACGGGGCGATGGTGACCCCGCCCGCGTCGCCGGCGCCCTCTCGGGTGGAGAGGGGACGGTGCTGGTGCGCCAGGTCGTCGGCGGCGTGGCCGGCGGCCAGGGCTTTCTCGCCCTGGGTACGGTCGAGGGCCGCGTCGCCCTCTGGCGCTCCGCCGACGGGAGCTCGTGGAGCCGCGTCGAGGGGCTCGAGCTCTTCGGTTCCGGTTCCGCCGTGGCCAGCTCGTCCCCACCGCCTCGGGCGTCGTCGCCGTGGGCGCCGAGGGCGCGGCTCCGGCGGCGTGGTGGTCGGGCGACGGCGCCGTCTGGAACCGGGCGGGGGTTACGGGGGGCGGACGGGGGCGCATCGCCGCCGCCGTGGTGGCCCCCGAGGGGCTGCTCGCCGCCGGGTCGGCGACGCCGCCCGACGCCGCCTCGACGCCCGGCGACCTCCGCCCCGTACCCTCGGTCTGGCGCTCGGCCGACGGGCAGTCCTGGGAGCCGGTCCCGGCCCGCTTCGACAGCGGGTCTCAGCCCGGGCGCGACAACCGGGGCAGCGAGGTCAAGGTGCTGGTCCGGGCGGACGACGGCTACGTGGCCACCGGCGGGGCGGCCCAGGCCCGGCGGGCGTGGTCCTCGTCCGACGGGCTGACGTGGACGGAGGTGGAGCTGCCGGCGGCCGCCCGGGCCATTACGCGTCTCGACCTCGCCGTGGCGGCGGCGTCGGGGTCCGACGTGCTGCTCGGCTCGTCGGTGGAGATCTTCCCCCCGCGGTTCCTGCTGCGGCGCCAGGGACGGTGGCTCGACGCCAGTGTCGCCACGCCGCTGTCGCCGCCCCGGCCGGTCGCCGTGGAGAGCGGGGTGGTGGCCACCGACGACGGGTTCCTCCTCTGGGCCAACCTGTTCGACGCCGGTCCCGGCCTGGCCGAGGAGGGGGGGAGGGCGCGCCTGTGGCGGTCGTCCGACGGCCAGCGGTGGCAGCCCGTCGAGGGGTCGACCACCTTCGACCTCGCCTTCGTGCTCTCGATGGTCGCCGACGCCAACGGAGGGCTCGTGGCCGTGGGTACGGAGCCGTCGGTGGCACCGGTCACGTCGCAGGGGCCGACGCACGCCCGCACCTGGGTCTCGTCCGAAGGCGAGTCGTGGCTGCCCGACGACGCTCCGTTCCGGGATGAACCGTTCGCCCAGTCGTTGACGGGCGTCGCCCGGCGAGGGGAGCGGGTAGTGGCGGTCGGGTCGCTCACGCGGTCGGTGATCAACTTCGACGCCGTCTTCTGGGTGCGGGACGGCTCGGGTCCATGGCGCCGGATCCAGGGCGTCCCCTCTTCGGAGGGGGAGGGCTCCGAGGGCGCCGCCCGGGTGTGCGCAGGCCGTCCCGGATGGGTGGCTCTGGGCACCGGCGCCGACACCCCGGTGGCATGGTCGTCAGCCGACGCCGAGCTGTGGGAGCCGGTGGACGACGACTCGCTGGCGGCGGCCGGTGAGGACATCCGCACCTGCCTCGGCGTGGGAGGGGGGCTCCTGGCCGTCGGCTCGGCCCGCAATCCCGGCGGTCGCCGATCGGCGGCGGCGTGGACCTCGACGGACGGACGCTCCTGGACGGCGTCGGCCAGCCCCGCCCTGGCGGGTGACGCCGACCTCCGGATCGACCACGTCGCCGCCGAGGGCAACGACGTCGTCGGCGTGGGCGTGGAGGGCCGGGGAGGCAACCGGCCCATCGCCCTGTGGCGATCGGCGGACTGCGGGGGCTCCTGGGAGCGGGCGCCGGTCGACCAGGCGCTGTTCCCCTTCTTCCGGGAGCGGGCGGTCACGGGGGTCGCCGTAAGGGACGGTGTGGCCGTGCTGAGCGGCGTGCTCGACGGCCAGGTCGCCGTCTGGACGGTGCCGCTGGCCGACCTGCCGCGGACCGACGGCGACGGCCGCAACTGTCGGCCGTGACCCGCTAATTCGACCGGTGGCGGGACGGGCGCTCTTTACACTCCGGGCGATGCGGGTTCCTGCTCTCGCCGCCGCATGAGGCGGCTGGTCCTCCTCGCCGGGATCTGGGGGTGGTCGTTCCTCTTCATCAAGGTGGCGGTGGCGGGCATGACCCCCACCACCGTGGCGGGCATCCGGGTGGCCCTGGGCGCCGTCGTGCTGCTGGCCGTCGTCCGGGGCCGGGGGCTCTCCCTCCCCCGGGACCCTCAGTGGTGGCGGCACTTGGCGGTCGTGGCCCTGGCGGGGAGCGCCGCCCCGTTCTCGTTGCTGGCGTGGGGGGAGCAGCACGTCTCGTCCGCCCTGGCGGCGGTGCTCAACGCCTCGACGCCGCTGTTCGCCGCCCTCTTCGCCACCGTCCTCCTCGGCGAGCGCCTGAGGCCCCTTCAGGTGGCCGGGCTCGCCCTGGGGCTGGCCGGTGTGGCCGTCGTGGCCGGGCTCGGGAGTGACGACCTCACCGGCGCGGGCCTGGGGGGCAAGGCGGCCGCGGTCGGCGCCGCCGTCGGGTACGGCATCAGCCTCACCTACACGCGCCGCCACCTCACCCCTCTCCCCCCGCTGGTGGCGGCGGCCGGCCAGCTGGTGATGGCCACGCTCATGCTGGCGCCGCTCGCCCTCGTGACCACCCTCCGCCAAGGCATCGCGGTGACGCCCTCCCGCGCCGCCGCCGTCGGCCTCCTCGGGGTCTTCGGGACGGGGCTGGCCTACGTGATGGTCTACCGGCTCATCGCCGACATGGGGTCCACCAAGGCGTCGGTCGTCACCTACCTCGTCCCGGTCGTAGCGGTGGCCGTGGGCGTGCTGTTCCTCGGGGAGGACTTCTCCTTCCGCCTCCTGGTGGGAGGTGCGGTCGTCATCGCCGGCATCGCCCTGCTCAACGTGGGTGGGCGGGTGCCGTGGCGCGGACGAGTACCGGCCGGCGCTGCGTGACGTGGCGAACGGGTGTTCGGCACGGGAGGAGTGGGTAGAGCGGAGGCATGAGCGATCGACCCACTCCCAATCCCGCCAAGGACCCCGAAGACTGGGTGACCGGCGACGAGCCCATGACCGGGCCGCAGGCCTCGTACCTGTCGACTCTCGCCCAGGAGGCGGGCGAGGAGGTCGGCGACGATCTCACCAAGGCGGAAGCCTCCCAGAAGATCGACGAGCTCCAGGACCGCACCGGCCGGGGTACGTGACCGGGCCCGTGCGGCCCGTCACCCGTAGGTGAGCTGCACGCCGTTGGCCGTCGCCGGCCCCCCCGTTCGTCACCTCGACCCGGCCGTGGCCGGCGTCGGGGCCCTGCACGCCATGACGCGAGCGAGACCTCTTTCCGTACAGAGCCCCGGCCGCCAGGTGAACATGCGCAGCTAGCCTCGGCGGGGTGGAAGAGCCGCTGATCTACGCCTCCAGGGTGGGCCGGCTCCCCGTCCATGACGCCGACGGGAGCCCGCTGGGGAGCGTGGCCGACGTCGTGCTGCTCCCCTCGGGCGGAGGGCAGCCGCCGACGGTGCTGGGGTTCGTGGCGGCCATTCAGCGGCGACGCATCTTCATCGGCGCCGCCCGGGTCGGCGAGCTCGACGCCTCGGGCGTGCGCTTGGCCGGAGGCACCGTCGACCTGCGGCACTTCGAGCTGCGCCCCGGCGAGCTCCTGGCGTCCGACCTCCTCAACCGTCGTGTGGACGGCTCGGTGATCACCGACCTCGGGCTGCGCCCGGTGACGGGCCAGGCCCGCTCCTGGGAGGTGGCGACGGTCGCCCTCGCCCCGACCGGTCCGCTGGGGCGCCTGCGGTCGACGCGGGTCGTGGGCTGGGAGGAGGTCAAGTTCCTCTTCGACGCCGGGCCGGTGGCCAGCGAGGTGGCCGCCCTGCGCCAGATGCACCCGTCCGACGCGGCCCGCCGCATCCGACCCCTCGCCGCCGAGCGCCGGCGGCAGATCATCGAGAGCATGGATGACGAGCGGCTGGCCGACCTGCTCGAGGAGCTCCCCGAGGCGGTGCAGGTCGAGCTCATCCGCGGGCTCGACACCGAGCGCACGGCCGACGTGCTCGAGGAGATGGCCCCCGACGACGCCGCCGACCTGTTGAAGGAGCTGCCGCCCGAGCGCCAGCGGCAGCTGCTGGCAGCGATGGACCCGGGCGAGGCCGACCCGCTGCGGCGCCTGCTCGCCTACGACGCGGCGACGGCGGGTGGCCTGATGACCTCCGAGCCCATCGTGGTGTTGCCGGAGGCGACGGTGGCGGAGGCGCTCGCCCGCCTCAGGGACCTCGACCTCCCCGCCGCCCTCGCCGCCCAGGTGTTCGTGGCCCAGCCCCCCATGCAGACGCCCACGGGCGTCTTCCTCGGACCGGTCGGCTTCCAGCGCCTCCTGCGCGAGCCGCCCTCGACGCGCGTGGGGGAGTGCGTCCCCGCCGAGCACGAGGTGGTGTCGCCCGACCTCGACGAGCTGGCGGTCGCCGAGCGGCTCGCGGCGTACAACCTCCTCGCCGTCGCCGTCTGCGACGAGCAGGGGCGCCTGCTGGGCGCCGTCACCGTGGACGACGTCCTGGACCGTACGCTGCCGCGGGGGTGGCGGTAGTGGTCCTCCGCCGGCGCGACGACCTCTCCGCTCCGCGCGGCCGCCTCGGCCTCGGCGTCCACTACGAC